>JABWCO010000174.1 GCA_013360185.1 Bdellovibrio sp. | reverse complement strand
AGCCTACGGAATGCACAATTTTAATAATTATAGAATCAGAGTGAAAGCGTACTGTAGCTAGCAGAATTCTTGTCTGCCCCTACCTTTGGAGAAGAACCATCCAA
The DNA here is from genome assembly GCA_013360185.1 of Bdellovibrio sp. Taxonomy (GTDB): domain Bacteria; phylum Bdellovibrionota; class Bdellovibrionia; order Bdellovibrionales; family Bdellovibrionaceae; genus Bdellovibrio. The sequence goes on along the minus strand of JABWCO010000174.1, from coordinate 5,575 downwards.
AATACTAGCGCAGATATTTCAAGTTTGGGATCAGTTGGAGGCACAAAAACAAAAAGCCCTCTTACGAGGGCTTTTAAATCGAGTTATTATTTCAGAAAACAACCAGGTTACTTATACCTGGAATCCAAACCTAGAGGGTGTCACCATTCTTTTTCCTCAGTTAGCCTTCGGTAAAAAATGGCGGGATTTCCTCAAATTAAGTGTTTTCTAGTAGTTAGCTATCAACTCTATGCTATACACTGCCCACATATTAAGTGGAGTGCTATTCCTGAGCACTCCCTAATATTACTTATTCTGACCAAACAAAGAAACTACGTTCGAATATCTAGGCTCCGGCTCAGAAGCTTTCATTGGCATCAAATCTAATGCCTCCGTGCCACCCGACTCATCGACACCAGAAAGACGGATATACTTCATCATTGTTTCACGATCTTTCCAACCGCCCATTTTCATCACCTTAATCTCCGAAACTCCAGCCGCCAAGAGATGAGTCGCCCAACAAGCACGAATAGTATGAAACTTAATTGATTGCAGACCTTGAGTCTCACAAAATGCACGCAAAACTGCTGCCTGCTGCCCACGTCTTAGATCATCATAGACAGGAAACAATCGCTCACCATGCTCATCCGACCCAAAATCATTCTTCAAATATTCGGCTAAGAACCAATAAAGCTGACTCGAAACAGGGACCGTTCTCCAATAACGGCCTTTTAACTGACCGTAGCGTTTAAGCTTTTGTTTCCACTGACGACAAACTCGAATAAACCCATAGTTTTTATTCGGGTCAGTTGAACGATCAAGCTCCAATGCCTTTTCTTTGGAAACCAAATCAATGTCCTTTTTGCGAAGCCCATCCAGCTCGGATGCACGGAGCCCCGTATGAGCATCGAACTTCCAAAGAGGATACCAGTCGTGCTCCAACGTTCGAGCGCGCTCCAGCAGATCAGCAAACTGAGACCTTGTTAAAATCTCAGGCTCTAAATCCTCTTCGCCTTTGGGAAGTTCAACGCTAAACATCGGTGAATGATCTTTACCAACAATATTACCAGAACTCATCCCCCATTTAAAAACTACATTAATGGCAGTTCTAAGTTGATAAAGAAGCTTTGCTGAAGCACCTTTACTTCGACAACTTTCTATAAGTTGAAACCCGTCGCTCACTGTCAGCTTAGAAACAGGTTTTCCAAGCCATTCCGAGGCCCAATTTCTATTTAGAGCAATATAGTCCCTAACGGTTCCTGGGTCCCAGCGTCGAGAAGGAAATCGTCGATACCACAACTCCCATTTCTCAAGAACTTCACCCCAACTCAACCCCTCACTCTCACGCCTTGCAATTTCCCGACAAATTGAATGAAAATTCATCTCGTACAGTTTCTTTGCCTCTTCTTCGGTCTTAATTTTAATCAAACGCTTTTGAATACGAATTTTACGATTCACCTTACTTCGCATATGAATTTGGACACACCAGTAATCACGACCGTCTACTTTATCAAAATACTTTTTAAAACTCATCAATAACTCCCTTCCGCAAAAGGGGAATTATTGAGCATCCTATCCAAATCTGCCTTCTTGATATAAAGTCTTCGCCCCCATTTTCGGGCTTTTAATAAGCCACGCCAAATTGCGGTTCGAATTGCCCCTTCAGAAGGTCTGCCATCGTTCTTCCGAAACTTACGCAGATAAATAGCTGCGTCTTTTGTTGATAACCACACTAGATTGTCAAAGAACGTTTTTTCAGAAACCGAGTTTTCAGACTGAGCTTCTGTGACACTTTTGTCAGTCATGACACTATCTCCTTTAGCGTTTTGGTTCAAGATTTTTAGATCACCGAACACCGCGTTTTCATCGAAAAATCACATTTTTTATTATGAAATTTGCAACATTTTCGACGTTATATTTTTGGCAAATTCACGTTTTAATTTTTAAAAAATCACTGACACCCATGTAGGGAAATGGCGACAGTATATAAAAGAATGCAAACTAACAACTGCACGCGCAAATCTTTTAAATTGAGCCTCCGGCCACTAAACCTTGTTCCTTCTAAAATAATTGGACCGAGCGAATTCTTAATAGAAGAATTTTTTCTTCCAGAAGTAACACTAGCGTCTAGCGAATACAATTTTGAATAATTACAGAGAGAATACAAAGGACCTCCTTTTAAGAGCAAAAAGGGACCTCCTTTGTGGTGGTGGGTCCAGAATATAATTTTTTAACTTTTAAATCAAAGCGAGCGTTCAGAAGACTTACTTTTAATCGTTTTCAAGATCTCTTCTGTCTCACTAATAGTCGGAACATAAAATCCAAAAAATGCCCTATCTTGCTTCAACCAACGATCATGATCTGGAAACAGATCAAGCCTTCGTTCTAACCAATCTCTTGCCAAACGTCGTTCATCACTTCCCCCACTACCTGGCAAAGAATAAAGATCAGTGATGAATCGGTCTAGTATTTGAGTTTTCCCAAAACCGAGAATTTTGCGTACCTCGCGGTCGCGCTCACGCAACAAATGCTTTTTAACCACCTCAAGATCATCCCGCATATCGCCCCCCTTCATCGCTCCAGAATATGTTTAATAATTCGGCCAACAAATGCCAAGAATCCTGCTATCTTCTCTTCATCCTCTGTAACGGCAGCCGCATCATCCACCATTGTTTTTGTAGCCTCTTCTAAATGACCAATGGCTTTAAAAACATCAGACTCAGTTACCTGTTCTTGGTCAGTGGACATACAACCCCTCTTTACCAAGAGAGCGTTGACGCATTTTCAAAAATGCCTCCTGAGAGTCAATCACGCTTGTCAGTCCCGACATCAGTACGGTCTCTTGCTCGATTAACAACGGATCAGAGTTCAGTTTAATTTTGAGACTCTCCTGCCCCCGAAGTTGCACAATTTTCTTTAAAACACTCATCTGTGAAGAAACGACAGAATCAACACGATTTTCTTTGGATGTCATACTCGCACACCCACTCAGGCCCATAACGGCAAAAGAAGATAACAAACTTGATAAAATTCGTTTCATTATTTTCTACCTCCTTAACTGCGTTTACTTGATTTCTTTGAACTTCCCTCAACGCGTGTCCGCAACCACTCAAAAAATGTCATATTCGGAGCTTCACGCTTGTATTCGATTTCCAACCAGTCTTTTGCCCCTTCCCTCTCTTTTTTAAGATCCCCAATCGCCTTCTCCCAATGATCCTCAATGAGTTTTTCAACATATCTGCCAAAACTTATTTTCTTCTTATAGGTAGGATCTTTGTTAACTTCACTTCTTCCTTTTTCTAGCAAAGCCCGATGTTTTAAACTTACTCTGATAGCTTTGCCCAAATCTTTTTCGTCTTTAGATTTCAACAAATTCTTTGATTCTATTGTTTTTTCCATGATTTCCCTTTCCTACAAAGATCTTCCTAAGATGAGTTCTTTAAAGAGATCTTCTAATGATTTATACTCAATCCCGAATAGCTTCCCTAACTCTGAGTAATCGGACTCAGAAAAACTTTTCTCCTTGCCTTCAGTCCCCCACAAAAAACGATCCTTACCACGAACAACTCGACATTTCGGATAGCTAGAAATCATATTCTTTCGCTCTTTCAAAAAATCATCCAAAGGCTTCAAAGGAACGATAATATTGACAGCACTACGATCATTTATAATTCTATCAAGAGCCTTACCTGATGACAAAAATGACACCGGATCTTCAAAGATAACTAATGGATTTCTTGGATTCTTCACTTGAGAGAAAAAGACCCCGTTCACTCCTTTTGATTTTCTACTTACCCAAGAGCTTGATTTTTTATGCGTAGTAATACTCGCCCTAGCATTATCAGATGAAACAAATTTGACCTTTCCAGATGAAAGAATTCGCACTTTCTGATTCTTTACTAGATCTCCAAGAATTTTAGAGAATTCAAAAAAGCTCTCACCCGCTGAAAAATTCTTAAACTCTTTGCGCTCTCGGAAAGGTTTTGGCGTGTAAAATGCTTTAAAGCTTGGCTTTTTATTTTCGACAACATCCTGAACATTTTGAACTTTTCCACTCATATCAAATCGTTTTAGAGTTTCTAACCAAGACTCCTGATGACAGTAATTGATAAACTCAAAAGCACCTCCATGAGTCTTGGTTTTTTCATTCATCCAACGATTATCTTTTATTATCAGATGGTTTTTTCCTTGTAAGTGCAATTTAGTATCAGAACCAACATCAAATGATTGCCCCATACGCTCGCCATATTCTTTTAGATCTATTCCCTGCACTGTTCGAATCAACTCGTGAGGAATCACAAGGTCTTTATACCGATACGTCGGAATGTAAAAACCCTCAGTTGATCTGTGAAATTTCCAGTGTTCAGAAAAGTTAATTTTTTCGATAGGAGTCTTTTTTAATCCCGCTTCATAAAAACGACCGTAATTTTCTTTGAATTGTTCAATCAGACCGCACTTGTCGTATCTTTCTCCAAGACCGTAGGTGTCACCTCGTTTTTGACGTTTCTCTGGATAAAAGTAACCAATAGTTTTATTTTCAACTTTTACCTGGATACCTAATTGATTGAGGATACCCGCATACTCATCAAACGATGTCGCAAGGCTTCGAGCAAAATCTGCTTTTTCTTTCAGATCCAAAACCCACGAAAACCCTCCTTTTCGCTTCATTTCTCGAACATTTTTCGGTGTCTTTTCCCAAGTCTTTTGTGATTGTGCTTCGATGATAGAAAGACCATTTTGAAGGCACAACTTGTCACTTTTATACTGAAGATCGTAAAGAACACGTTTTTTATCATGAATACGGCGACCCGTATCACTATGAACAGGGTTCACCATAATATGATTATGAACGTGCCCATGCTCAGTATGAGTGACAACACAAAATTCGTGCCCAGGAAAAAGTCCCTCAATCATCTCGCGCCCTATTCGGCTGAAATCTTCAGGAGCGAGTTTGTTGCTGTCTTTTTCTTTCCAGCTCTGAATAACGTGAATCGCGTGGTAATTTTCCCTTTCGCCAAAATACATCTGCGTTCCTATGAATTGTTCCGACACAAAGCCTTCCTTGCATCCATTCATTTCAAGAGGATCGTCACTATCTCGTCCTCTAAAAAGATACTGTTCAAGCGCAACAATATTCCTATTTCTTAAAATCTTGACGTATGCCATCCATCCTCATTACAAAACGAAATAGCACTGATAACTGTTCACTAACTTGCTGAAGTGCTGAGTACGGAACCAAGTCGCCACTGTTTGCAGCCTTCGCCAGTTGATTGATATTATTTCCAATACGGCGAAACTCAGCTAAGAACTTACCTTCACCTTCTTTATCAAATGTTAGCTTCATCGGAAGTCGTTCTAAATACGATTCTCGTAGAATCGTTGCCTTCTCCCAATTCATCAGAGCTTGATCTTTTTCTAAAAGAATCCATTCATCTTCATTCAAACGAACATTTACGCGATAAGGTCTTTTACGATCAGATTCCGGTGACTTTTTGTGATGGCTCATAAAAACCCCTGTTGCATTTTCAGTTTTTCTTCTGTGCACATAAAATGTGCATTTTCACGAATGGCAAGCATGGACTTGGGCGCCCAAGTC
>JABWCO010000173.1 GCA_013360185.1 Bdellovibrio sp. | reverse complement strand
AGTATTTAAAAAGATAATAAATTTTAAAGCCCATCCTCGTAACCGAAGGTGGGCTTTTTTTTGCTCAAATCAACTTAGACTGGCGCATCTTGACCTAGCGCAGCCTTCTGTGGAAATCTCCTGCCATGGCGATGACCCTGTTACAACTGCAATCCGGTAAAAAATCTTTTGGCTCGCGCGTTCTTTTTGACGAAGCGACCTTCGCAATCAACGAAGGTGAGCATGTGGGAGTCATTGGCCCCAATGGTGCCGGCAAATCCACCTTATTCAAAATTTTAGTTGAACAAGAACACCTAGATTCGGGCATTGTGACTCGGTCCCAGCAGTTGCGCTTAGGATATCTAGAACAGGAATCTGACTGGAATGTCGATGACAAGGTCGAAGAATACCTAGAAAAGAACTGCCTGCGACCTTTATGGGAGCTGAAACAGTTTGGTTTAAAGCTCGGCTTGGAAGAACGTCATTTTCAATCCCACTTGAAGCAGCTTAGCGGCGGATACCGTATGCGCGTGAAATTGCTTTATCTGATCGGGCAAGAGCCAAATCTTTTACTGCTGGACGAGCCCACAAACTTTTTGGATCTAGAAACCTTGCTCGTCTTAGAAAGCTTCTTGCAAGAGTTCAAAGGCGCTTTCTTGTTGATTTCCCATGACCGCGAATTTTTACGTCGCGTGACCGATCACATCTTAGAAGTTGAAGCCGGCGACATTGTTAAGTTCCCAGGAAGCCTCGATGATTATTTCGAACAAAAACAAATGCTCGCCGAGGTTTTACAGAAGCAAGTTCTAAGTCAGCAGGCGAAAAAGAAATCCATTATGGATTTCGTCACACGTTTTGGCGCCAAAGCTACTAAAGCTCGCCAGGCGCAGAGTCGCATGAAGGCTCTGGAAAAAATGGAAGTGATCGAGGTCAAAGCCGCCCCCACGCATACACGCATTCACATTCCACCAGCGCGGGCCACCGGAAAAATGATTTTAGAACTGGAAAATGCCAAGTGCGGTTACGGTGATAAAGTTATCTTACATGACGTGAGCTTACGTTTAGAGCGCGGCAATCACTTAGGCATTGTCGGTCTGAATGGTGCCGGCAAATCCACCTTGTTAAAATCTTTGGCGGAACAAATCCCCTTGGTTCAGGGGTCCATCAAATGGGGTCACCAAGTCAGCACCTCCTATTTTGCCCAGCACACGCCTGAAGCCTTAAACCCTGAACACAATGTATTGCAGGCGATGGCCGCAGGGGCGCACCAAGAGGTGACTCAACAAGATGTTCTAAATATGGCCGGCAGTTTACTTTTTTCGGGGGACACAGCTTTAAAGAAAGTCAAAGTTCTGTCGGGCGGCGAAAAATCCCGGGTGGCCTTGGGACAAATTCTTTTGCAAAAATCGCCAATGTTGTTGCTGGATGAACCGACCAATCACTTGGATTTTGACACCGTCGAAGCCCTTACCTCGGCCCTAGAACAATACGAAGGCACCATTGTTACCGTTAGTCATGATCGCGGCTTTATTGGTCGTGTGGCGAATAAAATTCTTGAGGTGAATCACGGCAAATTGACTTTATACCCGGGAACCTATGATGAATACGTATGGAGTTTGCAAAAAGGTTTTTTAGCCGAGCGTGATCTTTCCCAGACAAATGCTCCGGTCGTAAAGAAAAATGAAACCGACACGCCACCAAAGTTTAATTACAAGGAAGAGCGCAAACGCCTAGAATTTTTGATTAAAAAGGCGTTGAAGCAGATTGAAGACTGCGACAAAAAGATTGCAGATCTGAATAAAAATCGAGACTCTTTAAATGAAAAGCTCTTAACAATCTCGGGCGAAAAGGCCGCCTCTTTTGCAAAAGAGCTGCATGAATTAAGCGGTAAAATTGAAGAGCTTGAAAACACCATGCTGCAAGCGATGGAAGATCAACACAACTTTGAAACAGAATTAAAACAATTAGTAAGGTCTTAAGATGAAAAAAATTTTTGTTTTGCTACTGGCTCTTTCAACCACGGGTTGCGCCAATTACTTCCTTAAAAGAGACTGTGAAAGCACCAATTGGTTTGAGCATGGGCAAAAAGTTGCCCAAAGTGGTAAATGGCTTAACGCTGACAAAAAAGTTATGGACTGCCGTCGGGTCGAAGCGGAAATCCAAGAGTCCCAACTTGATCAAGGTTTTAAAAGCGGCGTGCAAAAGTATTGTAACAACGACGGTGCTTACCTGGTCGGCAAAGGTGGGGATATTTTTTCTCGCGATTTGTGCGAGGGGCCGCAAATCAATGTGCTTTTGCAAAACTATAAAAAAGGTATCCACGAATATTGTGCAAAAACCAACGGACAGAATGCGGGCTCTTCTGGCAAAAAATACCAAGGAGTTTGCCCCAAAGAGCTGGAGCCTGCCTTCCTGACGGAATACCGCATTGGTCGCAAAAGATATATTTCAGCTGTGATCGAAAATAAAAAAGACCGTCTTCGCACCATCGAAAACAGCCTGTCAACAGCCCAAGGTTCTTTGTCAGCGGAAGAAAGACACTTAACGACTTTGCGCATGGTTGAGGCAAGCTTACAAAATCAAGTGAACGCAACCTCGTTACAAAACACAGCCTTCAGATCAAGCCTTGAAACACAACTGAACACGGCTAAAGCCAATACCAATGATCAGCAAAGCCGTGTTTCAAGAACTCGCAGCGAGATTTCTTCTTACGAATCTCAGCGCGACTCTTTGACTACGGAAATCGGCGAGCTGCGCACGGAACTCGCTACTCTCGACTAATCCTCGATAGGAACCAGCTCGGGGTTGCTAAAGTAGTTCTCAATACATATCCATACTTTTTCGGCTATCTTTTTGGTCGGATCAGAATTTATCATCTTCAACTCCAAAGTTTTATTTTGAAGCGGATTCTAGTTTGGAAATTCAGGTTAAGTTAGAGCCTGGTTTAAATGCGGGTTACGGATTGCAAGACTTAACTCCCGCTCGAGATGGATACCTGCAAACTGCCAAGTTCCATATTCGCCGGACTATTTTTCCCGGGAGCATAGGGCGCTGGATTTTGGCTGTGAAATAAAGAAATCTGTGGGTGCACAGCTCCTGGAATTTAGGACCTTGGCTCCTTCCAATTTGCCGAGTTCCTCACAAGTTTTATTTACTGATATCTCCGCACTACAGGCATGTATGCTGTCATAATTCGTGGGCGATGCTTCAAGGTTCAGCCAGAATTCTTGTCCCTGAAACTTTTCAATCACATAAATAATATAACCCTCAAAAGGGACATTCTGAAAACAGGCACATTGATACTGTGAAGAAGGTGCCAAGACAACTGAAGAGATCGCCGTAATGGCCCTCAATAAAACCACAAACAAACTGATAAAAGATATCATAAACCAAGCTTGTATCCGATTTGTTGGGGCGACCTTAACGCTGGCAAAGGCGGCTGTAAAGCTATGCCATTAAATAATTTTCAACTTTTCGTTTTCGAACAAACCCACTAAGCCTCCTTTTACGGAAAAGGCTTTGTATCCGCGAACTCTTAGGTCCACACATCTCTGCAGTGAGCGCACACCCAAATTGCAGTACACGTAAATCTCTTGTCCTTCGGAAACCCCTTCCAAGAAGTCCAGCCCCCAAAGAGCTTCTGGAAGATGATGCGATTCATACTCCTCTTGAGAACGCATATCTAAAAGCAAAGGTCTGGGATGGCTGCCAAAGTAATCTTGCCAGGTTTTTTCCGGCGCAACCTGACACGTGGTTTCAACAAGGTCTGGTGAAAGGCTGCGCTCTTTTTTACGGCATACACAATCTGCGCGCAACGACACTGACCATGTATGAAAATACAGGGACTTGAAATCCGCGACCCAAAGTTTTCCCAAAAGGGGTTTTAAGGTCTCTTGTCCGTTTTTTGCGAACAAAATCCATTTCAAAACTTCCAGGGCTTGCATGGAGCCTACAACCCCCGAAACCGCCCCAAACACACCCTGTTCTGCACAGTTTCCGATCTGGGATTGCGGAGCATTGGGATACAAACAGCGATAGCAAGGCCCCTCGTCACCGTCAAAGACCGCCACCTGTCCCTCAAAGCGACTGATAGATCCATATACCAATGGTTTCTTTAGAATCAGCGAAACTTCATTCAATAAATATTTCGTTTTAAAATTGTCTGTGCCATCAACGATGATATCAAAAGAAGAGCAAATATCGAGAGCATTGCGGGCATGCAAACGTTCGTTGAAAGTAAGGAGTTGAACCTGCGGGTTCAACTCGCTAAGACGGTCTTTTGCCACCGCAACTTTATCTTTTCCAACGTCATCGGTGGCAAACAATATCTGCCTTTGTAAATTCGAAATGTCGACAACATCGTCGTCGACGATTCCCAATGTACCAACTCCCGCCGCAGCCAAATATTGCAAACAGGGACTTCCTAATCCCCCCGCCCCGACAACTAAAACCTTGGCCTCACGCAATACACGTTGTCCTTCTGTTCCTACCTCCGGAAGCACCATTTGTCGAAGGTACCGATTTTCCATTAGCGTTTCTCCTCAGGAATGATATCAACGTCCAAACTCCAGTGAATGCCTTTATCATTAAGATAATTCCAGTAAGGATCTTTCTTTTTCTGTGGCTTTTGCAAAGACTCACGATCGATATGCACATGCACTTCGAAGCCCACCATTTGACAGTCATTGTGGTCGGACAAAGTTAAATTCACAGCAAGATCCCGGGCAAAACCCAACTCAAAAACCAGAAAAACTTTTCCACTTTCTTGAAGCTTCGCCCATTCTTTTTCATTCAAGCGAATACGAATATTCTTATTATCCAGGCGCAAATTCATTTGAAGATCTCCTGCCATTCTTCGGGGGTATTGGCGTTCACAAGAACTCGAGGATTGCCGCAAGCCACTGTCATGCCTGCCAGCTGGGCAAAAAAACCTTGCACTGATCTCTTGTGACTTGCGACCGAGGGCTCGCTTAATGCACTCAGAACGTCTGTAGTTTTTTTTGAAATAACGAGTACGCAAGGCAGCTCGGACTCGGTAAAACGCACGAAATTTTCCTTTAAAAGTGATGGTAGTAATAGCTCCTTCAAACTCCCCGGCGTTAACAACGGCATGTCTACCGGTACAACAACAAGGATGTCCCCATCAGGAATATTTTTTAAAACACAACGAAGGCCCTCCAGGGGACCTTTCCCTGGAACTTCATCTTCTATACAACTATGGCCGACAACCTTGCCGCTGACTAAGACTCTTTCGGGCGCTCCGGTAATTTCCGCAAGTAAAGACACCATAGAATCAATCAATCGTTGTCCCTTATAGGGAAGCAACGCTTTGGCTTGCCCCATGCGCGACGATTTTCCTCCGGCTAAGACTAGCCCCCAAACGTTATCCATTTAATGAGGTCCCGCGCAGCCAGGCTTCCTCGGAGTGCACGCGGTTCGGGGGCTCTCCGCCGGGAGGCTGCGGGAGGTCAGCGCTCATCGCGGCTCCTGCCGGGCCAGGTCGAGGATCTCGATCCGGTCGTTGTAGAGGGCCGGCCCCTCGATCAGCACGCACCCCGGCCTGTAGCGCCTGAGCCACGCGTCGAGGTGGCGCGCGCAGGTCGGGCTGTGGTGCCGCACCGGGAAGAGCGCGAGCGGCGTCCTCCACCCGAGCGTCGCCTCGAGCTCCCTCCCCAGCGCGGCCGGTCCGCCGACGTCGATCACCG
>JABWCO010000172.1 GCA_013360185.1 Bdellovibrio sp. | reverse complement strand
CCGACCCACTGCTTAGAAGGCAGTTGCTCTATCCCCTGAGCTACGGGGCCGTCGCCAGGCCGGAGGAGGACCTAGTGGGTCCAGTTGGTCTTCCGGCCGAACTTGAAATTGTCCGCATAGGCGCGGACGATGCGCTTGGCTTCCTTGGGTTCGAAAACCTGGAAGGGAATGCGGTGCCTCTGGGCAAAGGCCACGGCCTCCTCGCGCGTGTCGAACTTCAGCCGCACCTGCCCCTTGGTGTCGCCCGAGCCGGTCCAGCCCATGAGCGGATCAATCCGGCGGGCCTCCTCAGGCTCGAACTCGAGAACCCACTCCCGGCTATTGGCCTGTCCCGACTGCATGGCATTGCGGGCTGGACGGTGGATGCGTGCAAGCATGGCTATTCCTCAGAACCGGCGGTACCGGCCATTTCGCGGCCGAGCCTACCAAATCATCCCTTCATTTACGAAACGGTTTCCACCGCCGCAAGCGAATGGTCGGGGCGGCGTGATTCGAACACGCGACCCTCTGGTCCCAAACCAGATGCGCTACCAGACTGCGCTACGCCCCGACGAAGGAGGAACATAAATAATTTTAGGGCCTCTTGTCAAATCACTAGATACTAACGCGCAATATAAGTTAAGATTTTTTAAATATGGAAAACTTTCTGAACTCTTTACCAAAGTCAGTGCTCGCTATTTCGGCAATTTCAATCGGCATTGTGCTTTTTATGCTCTTCAGTCCTCCGCATACGATCTGTGACACGCAAGAGGCGACCTTGCGGGAACATCAAGCTGGCAATATTTTTCCGATCGAGATCAAGAAAAACAAAATTCCACCCACCTTGGTGCGTGCCAAAGAATCCTGCCAGCTCGGTAACAGTGCGGGTTCTTGCTATGAATACTTTATGGTGTTGAAAAAGGTCGCTGATGATGTGGCCCAGGCTTCCAGCCAATGCACCAAGCAGTTGTTTGACGTGGCTGAAGTCAAAGCGGCTTTAAACGATGGCATTGAGATGATGGCGCGCCTGGCCTGGGGAGTAAAACCACCAGAGCCAGGGCTTGAAAGATTTGGTTGGATGCAAGAGGCAGATCTTGCCATCTTTTGCAGGTTGAAGAGTGTTTACCTCCGCGCGAATGGGGAGGAGGCGTGGGCAGCGCTTCGTCACGTGGTTTCAACAAAACTTCCAGGTGAAGAAGCGGAAGAGCCTCGTAAAGCCAAGGACCTTCTGTCGGAACAAGACATCTGGAATCGCAGCTTGTTTTCTTTGCGCTGCGATTCTTTTTAGAAGTCTGCCAGTTCCAAGGACTTCCAAGTCAGTTGCTGGTTGCGATATTCTACTTGGCCTAAGAGGGCTAAAGTTTCATCGTTGCGGTTAAAGATCGAAATTTTCAAACCGCCGAGGGGGCGCAAGCTCCAGTCTAAGGGATTTAAGCCAAAGCTTTTAAGTTGAGCCGAAAGTTTCAATAAAATCGTTTCTTGTGCTGTCATAAAGTCATCCTTTTAAGATCGTTAAGCGTTCGCCGAATCCCTAGAGCAAGACGGGGGCCGGATCCAAACAGGCTTCATAACGATTTTAAGGGGACGCTGGCCGCTCTGGGCCTTGAGTTGTCTGTCGGCGTGGACTACGTTCTAAGATATGAGACGCAATGCTTACTTTATTTATCTAATCTGTCAGGGCTTGGTGATTGTCTTGGTCACAGCCTCATTCAAAATGATCGCAGACCGTCAGGTCGCAGCCACGGTGGCGGGCACCTTGTTTGTGGTCGTGCCGGCGGTCTTAATGTTGCTTGAATACCGTCGCGCGCGCTGGCAAGAGCTGATGTGGTACGTTGGGGTTCTGCAGTTTTGGTTGTTGTTCGCTTTGCCGATTCTGGGGTTGCGCTTGTTGAATTGGGGCATCCCCTTTGATCAGCTTTCCTTCCTGGGAATTCCAGGGTCGGTGATGCATCAGTGGTCCAGTAAAAGTTACATGATTATGACGGCCTTCACGGCGTGGACGATGTGGAAGCTTAAGTACTTTAAAAAGAATCCTTAAGACGAGAAAATGGCATTTTGGGCATAAAAAAAGCCGGTTGTTACACCGGCTTTTTTCGTCTTCCCACAGGAAACCGTATCTTTAGCAGAGAGCTATTAGATCTCGAAAGGAACTGGAGAAATAGCTTCAGCTCTGTGGAAATGGTCAAAAGCGTCAGAACCAGAAGGCAAAAGGCCTAGGTTGCGAGACTTTTTAACTGCAGCAGCAACTCTTTTTTGTTGAGCTACGCTTAGTTTAGAGATGCGAGATGGAGTGATTTTACCACCGTCACCGATAAAACGAGTCAAAGATGCTGGATCTTTGTAATCGAATACGTGATCACCTGAGAATTCCTGACGGTATTTGCTACGAGTTGTCTTTTTCATTACTATCCTCTTTTTCGATTTCCTGTTGGTTAGCGAGTTAATGTGTGTACAAGAAAAAAGTGTTGCCATCAAGTGTCTTTTTACTTTATATGGTTACTTCTTGTTTGCAGCGCCCCTATTTGGTTTGAAGGATGGCGTTTAGCCAGACTTTAGATTAGTTAGAATTTAGAAGAGCTAGAGGAGCTTAGTATGAGCAGATGTGAAATTACTGGAAAAGGCCCTGTTGTTAAGAACTTGGTATCTCATTCCAACATTAAGACAAAATCAACAGCTCAACCAAATGTTCAAAAGAAACGCATATTTAGCCGCTCTTTGAATCAAATGGTGAGATTGTCTATCGCGACAAGCGCACTGCGTGACATGGAGCATGTCGGCGGTTTTGATAACTACATTTTGAATTCAGACGATTCTAAGCTTTCAAAAAAAGCTATGGCCGTTAAAGTTCGTATTAAAAAGAAAATCTCTGCTAAATAATTGAGGCCACAAATGAAATTGAAGATTAAAAAAGGCGCAACAGTACAAGTTATCACTGGCTCTGACAAAGGTAAGAAGGGCTCTGTGCTTTCTGTAGACGCTGCAAACATGAAAATCCAAGTTCAAGGTGTGAAAGTTCAAACACACTATGACAAAAAAGATGGTCTTTTGAAAAAAGAAGGCTTCATCGACTATTCCAACGTGAAATTGGTCGAAGCAGCTACTAAAGAGAAAAAGACTTCAAAAAAAGCAGCTAAATCTAAATCTGCTTAGTTTTTAGAATTTGCCGAGACTCTGTCACATAGCACTCGGCAAAGTTTGCCTAAGACAAAGTCTAAATTTAGTCCTTATGGTAAGGTCTTTTCTTTAGAATCTTAAAGGGCTGCGTAAAATCAAAGTCAGGTTTAAAAGCATTTGTTTTTAACCAACGACGAGGAGAGCAGCTTGATTCAAAATCAAAAAAATAAAATTTTTAAAAAAGCACTTTTGACGGTAACGCCCATGGTGCTTTTTTTTTCGTCTTTGGCCTTCGCGGAAATCGAAAGCTCTTTAGTTCTTTGTAAGAATAAAAAAGTGGTGCGCACTTTGCGTGTTGAGATGGGCGAGGATCAAAAATGCCGAGCGATTTACACCAAGCAAGGCGTGGATGAAACTATCGGTTCAGGTATGAATCCAATGTCTTGCGTGGAATACGTCACCAACGTCAGAAAAAACCTAGAAGAAGCGCATTGGAGTTGCCGAGAAGTCAAAGAAGCGCGCACTTCCTCGGTGAACACGACTTCGCTTGCGGAGTAAGTCATGAGCTCTGAATTGGTCGTTGCCGTCGTGCAAATGACTTCTGTGGATGAGATCGACACAAATTTGCAGCAACTGAAAAGTGCCTTGGATGATATATTTAAACACGCGCAGCCGCGCTTGGTGAGTTTTCCCGAAAACTGTCTTTATCTCCGCCTTGTAGAAGGTGAAAAAGTCGCGGGCCTTCAGATTTCTCATCCCGTCTTTGCGCAGATTTCAAAGTGGGCGCAGCAATATAATACGCACTTACATCTTGGCTCAGTGCCGTTGCTTGTCGATGGACATCTTTACAACTCTTCCGTGTTGGTGCGACCAACGGGGGAGGTGGAGCCGACTTATAAAAAATTGCATCTATTCGATATTCAACTCGACGGGCAGCAGCCGATGCGTGAGTCCGATGTTTTTCGCCATGGGCAAAAGCCCAGTGTGATCGACGTTGACGGGTGGCGTATTGGCGAAGCGATTTGTTATGATGTTCGCTTTTCCGAGCTGTTTTCTCAGTATGCTCAGCAAGAAGTGGACGTGATTTTGGTGCCCGCTGCTTTCCTGGTAAAAACCGGGGAGGCGCATTGGGAAGTCTTGTTGCGTGCTCGGGCTATTGAGAGTCAATCTTATGTGTTGGCGAGCGCCCAAGGCGGAACCCATATCGGCCCGCGCGGGGGGCAGCGTGATACCTATGGCCACAGCCTGATTATTGATCCTTGGGGAGTGATCATCGGTCAGGTCGCCGAGCTAAAGCCGGGCTTTGTGATTTCGACACTAAGCAGAGCTAAAATCGACAAAGTTCGCAGTCAAATTCCGATGAAGGCCCATCGTCGTCTTCAGTTGCCTAAACTGTAGAAATCCTGCAATATTTCAATGACAAGTTTCTCAATTGGCTTTTAATATGCGCCCACAATCGCTTTAAGGAGCTGGATCATGATCCGAGTTTTCTTATTTATGTTTTTGTTAACATCAACAATAAGCATTCCTGCGTTTGCGCAAGAATCCGCTGAAGCTCCGCAATACGACGAAGCTCACGAAGCAGACTTTGCGCAAAAGGCAAAAAAGCGTTTGTACCCAGGCGGCAGAGATGAAGAAGATCTCAAAACCCAAAGCCAAATCGCGACGCCAACCCGCAAGTTGGCACCGCAAGCGGAAATAAAAGAAGAGCCGTCAGAGGAATAACGGCTGACGCCGGCAGAGCTGTAGCGACGACAGTCGCGGAAGCTGAAGCAGCACCGCCGGATGGCGGTAGGGATCGATCTCGGAACACAGGAAGCACATTCGCTTCATTCTCTGGGGGGTGAATCTGCCATTCACTGTTCGGGTCATCCGGGTAAAAGCTCCCCACTGTCCCAATGTCTATTGGAGGAACATCATTCCAGAATTCCTGATATTCCAGCCCCACATACCCTCTGGGGGAGGGCGCGGTAGCAGGATTGGCCGGATTAGGGGTATTCCCTGGACGATAAATCACCGTGTTCATCCCCAGACAGTAATCGTTTGGCCCCGCAAGCGGTGATTTTAATTCCGTTCGCGTGGGAAACGTTCCTATATCTGGCTCATCAGACGAACGTTCACTATTTTGACTAATAGCATTATCTTGATTATTGGCAGCTGCGGTCTGTAATGTTGGCAATAAGTTGGCAGCCAATGCCGAAATCAGGATAAAGGTGTTTAACCAGCGAAACAGGGATTGTTTCATGCGGTTATTCCTTCCTAAGCATGGCAAGGCACTTGTTTTCTACTTAGTCATTATACCGTAATGGCGTTATAAGTGTTGTTTAGACCTCCTGAAAGATAAGGGGAAGAATTAAATTTCTGGTAGAAATTGTTACAATATATAGACAAAACCAATAAGCTGCTGATGTCACTACGACCAGCAGCTTATTTTTGTGTTTTAAGCAGCGTAAGTCATGGAGTAGAGGTGATAATAAGCGCCTTTGCGCCGTAAAAGCTCATGGTGGCTGCCCGATTCGATGATTTTTCCATGATCCATCACCACAATCAGGTCGGCGGCGGTAATGGTGCTGAGGCGATGAGCAATCACAAAACTGGTGCGGCCTTTGAGCAGCCGTTTGAGCGCCTGCTGAATCAC
>JABWCO010000171.1 GCA_013360185.1 Bdellovibrio sp. | reverse complement strand
TTAGTATCGCATCGAACGTTGGTTTTGCCGCGATTGGTGTCGGAGCTTTGTCCTATCTGACTTACAGCGAACGAGATTCATTTTTTTATGCCTTGGATGGCTCGTCTTTATCAGTTCAGCAGCGCAATGAAGTGTTGCAAAGATACTTAATCAAGGAACGCCAAGAACGTGACAAGCGCCGTTGGATTCGTGTTGCGACTCATGCTTTGATTGCGGCTGTGAACTTGTACAGTGCCAGTCAGGAAAAACAGTCAGACATTCGTTCACTTTATTATTTCTTAGGTGCGGCCAACACAGTTTTGGCTGTCAGTTATTCTTTTTAAGACCAAAAACAACTAGCTCTAGAAATGTTCTTGCGGGCGGCAGCAATATAAAGCGGCGCTATCTGACATAGAGCTGCCTACATAGAATGTATCAGATGATTTATTGTAAATTATGGGGGCCATGCCCACATTGTTACCTAACTGATCCGTCAGGATTAAGCTATAACTCGTCAATAGAGACTCATCTTTGGCAATCATCAATTGATTGGCACTGCAGATGTTTGCCCTGTCCGGAGATCCACAGGTGGCAACGCCTGAGGCGTAGGTTGTGTTTCCACTGACGACCCTGATGCAAAATGGTACGCCTTTATTAACGGCTGTGTATCCAGCGGTCGGGCATCCGAAAGTTGATGGTCGCCAAGCTCCGCTTTTGTAAACGAGCAGATCTCCTTCTGTGGGGGTCCCCGTAATAGGGCTCGGAACACTGCCACACTCCCACCGGATCGCAGAAGAATTCCAGACCAGAGTTTGGCCATTCGCACAGGCTGCATTGTTCGGCTTGTAAGTAAGGTATTCCGAAGTACCACTGACTATATCTGAAGGCTTCAGCACAACGGCGCCGCCGCGTCCTGCAACCGTGGTCACAGGAAATACAAGGGTATTTGTGCTCGCACTGGTAATGCGTCCTTGGGAGTTTACAGTAAAAGTGGGAATCACTGAGGGTGATCCGTAAGTTCCGGCAGTGACTGCTGTGTTGTCTAAAGACAAGGTGCCAGAGGAAGTAATAGTTCCGCCAATGAGCCCGGTACCCGCTGTGATACTAGTTACGGTACCGCTTCCTGAAATAGTTGCGGGTTCCCATTGAGAGCCACTGAACTTAAGCACTTGTCCACTGGTCGGAGTCACAGCAGCTAGCGGCACACCACGAATTTTTATGACGGTGGCGCCGGCGGCAATTCCGGAAACATCGCCAGCCAAAGTAATAGAGGCACAGCTCCACGTGTCGCCGACACTGTTATAGGCAAGGGTTTGGTCCGCAGTACAATTGGCGATGGAAGCTTTGCTTAGCTTGTTAGCTTCTAGGCCGGTCAACATCGAGGTTAAAGTCGGGATGTCGGCTAGGTTAATAGTGGCAGGGTTCCAGTTTGCACCATCATGGCGCAAAAATTCCCCAGCAGTTCCTGTGGGTAAGCTGCCACCGCCACCACCCGTTGCGTCGGTGACACAACTGAAGCTAGTGCCATTGGTAGATGTTAAAACCTTTCCTGCAGCACAGGTTGGTAAAGTGGTTTTGGCAAATGACTGCACCGAGGGATCAGTTTCTGTGGGGGCAACTTTTAAGTAGGTTGAAGAAGTTCCATCGACAAGACTTTTAATATCAGTAAAATTTGCAAGCAACGTTTGAAAGTTCGCAGCGTCCGTTGCTGACAAGTCTGGCAAGGTTGAACTTGAAGAGCGCAAAAGATTGCTTGCTTGGAAGGTGGCGACCGCATTCGCAGATAATGCCGAATCCGCAGTTTCCGCGTATTTTGCAGAGGTCGCCGAAGGCACGGACTTCAAGGCTTGTTGGGAAAAAATCTGCCACGTATTGCCATCGTTAAAGGTGATACGAATAGAGCGTTCATCACTTGTTGCCGGAGTATAAGTAGAATTGTCCAAGCAGGTATAAGAGGTGCCTGTGGTATTCTTAAGAGCAGATTCCACGGTCAAAGTTCCTGAAGTCGGATAGGTGCGGTTCGCCGCGGGACCGCCAAAAATCACATGAAATGCACCTTTAGTGTCGACCATGTTGACTGAAAACTCTTCTTTATAAATTACGCAGCTTCCGGTGGAGTTGACTAATTCGATGGCGAAAGGGACGGCGGTTCCGGAAAAGGCAGTGCCATCGGGTTTTATGATTTTACCTGAAACATTATAGCCTTGAGCAAAAGCCAAAGAAGCTAAGAATGAGCCACCTAAAAATAAGAACATGCCGAATTGTTTCATACTACTTATCTTTTCGGTAAATTATGAGCGCAACGTGAGAAAAAATCTTTATTCCAACGTAGAATTTGGAATCAACTGGTAACCGTCCTGGGAAACGAGCGGAACAAAGTTGTTTTCTTTTGAGACAACACTTTGCAAGACATAGCCGCCTGCAGACTGGGACAGATGTAAACTGGAAAGGTCAGTGACTGCGGGCACATTTTTTTCAGGGGCATAGACCAACAAAGGGCGGCTGCGCAGAAAGCTCACCTCAGGGGTTACGTCAGAGCAACCCGCCAGAGTAAATCCCAATATAAGAATCGTGAGCCCGAAGACTTTCATACTCGACTTATCGGCAGGCGGGTTCTGGACTTTAGGACATTCAGTTTTTGCAAAAACAAACAGATAAGAAGTTGATGTTTATTGTAAAGGAGCAGACGTGAAGAAATCAGCGCCATCCTTGTGGATTTACGCATTTTGTTTTTCCTCTTTCGCCGCATTTGCTTGGTGGGAGATGGGACATTTAACGGGCCCGGCTGGCAGTACTGATCTTGCGTCCCTGGGAGATGTTGAGACTCCGCAACAATGTGGACCGGAAAGAAGTTATTTACTTTCAGATATTGGAAAGATTTCGCCTGTTTTTGTGCGAACTCGTTCGAACGGACCCGCTGAGGCTCCACCGAAAGAGTGTGTTTCTTTTATTATGCAGAATTTTATCGGATTGAATGCCAAATCCGTAGCGATGGCGCAGTGTCGTGGCGCGCGGGGTGAAGAACTTTCTTCCCCAACTCGTGGTGCTGATGGTTTGGGTTACACACCTCCGTGTGTAACAGAGCCCTACGTGAACAGTGTTTATAACTCGTTGGTTGATGTTGGGGACTGTTTAAATATTCCAGTCAAAGAACTTTTGCCAAAGCTATATAACGAAAGCGGCTTGCACGTGAACACGTTAGGTGGTGGTTTCGATGCGGGCGTGGGGCAACTGACGGTGAGTGCGTTGCGTGAAGTGTTTATGCGCTATGATGGCATTCCTCAAAACCCTTCCGCGCTTGAGTGGTACGTCAAAGAGATGAGTAAATCTTCGAAAGAATCTTGTCGTCGTATTTTATCCGAAAAGAGTTCTTTTCAATTGGCTGTGCCGGCAGGACAAGAAATCTGTATTTCGGGTGAAGCCTCCGCCGGCAATTGTTATACTCCTTGGTCCTCAAGCAATCGTTGCGTTGTCATGAGTGCGCCTGCGAATCCACTTAGAAACGTTCTGTTTACCGGGATTTTTTATCGAAGCATGTTAAGAAACGCCACAGGAATTGCCTATTCAGCAGGTGAAGATATTTTAAATGGACGTCGCTATTCAGAGAGCGGCAGTCTGGGCGGTTATATCGGTGCGGGTAACTTCGTCGAGCGCTTGCAAGCCTTGGGTGCGACGCACGCTTCTCCGACGGTCATAAAGCAGATCATCGTATCTTTAGGTTTTAATGCCGGCATTCGCAGTGGCAAAATCTATTTAGAAAACTATATTAAACAAAAAGAAGCCAAAGGCAAATTTGTACGAAATCAGGATGTGGACTTTCAAAACGTCAGCACGGGTAAGTGGGCGATTGTTACGAACTTGCCAACTTATTGGCGGGGTCTGGGGTCTGAGGACGTGACAGAGTTAAACAAGGCAATCACATCCTTAGAGATTTTGCGGGAAGTTGGGGTGGATCCGACAAGCGCGCAGAATATTTACCGCAGATTGCGTCCTTTGGCGCAGGAAGAACTTAAAAAAATCAATGATAACGTCAAGCTAAGTCCTGATGAAAAAAGTAAAATGATTACGGACCTTAAAGTAAAATACGATAAGTACCGTCATCCCTTGTTGTTGTCTGTCTTCCAAAAAGCTGATGAGCTGACGTTGCCAGAGTACATGCGTATTGCCCACGCCTATTCGATTGCGAATGAGCCGGGTGCGGGTGGGGCTCCGGGATATTTAAGTTTCATCGCAGCCAAGCACAAACAACTTGAAAAAGAAATGGGAGCGCAAGTATGTACGGCCGAAAAATATCTACAGTTCTAGGATCTGCGGTGGTTTTGTTGGTGACGGCGGCGTTTACTTTTCAAACGCGGGCCCCTTTTAGTGGTAGTGGTGTAAATGGCGCAGAGGTCGCAGGATCTTCGGGCGTGTTTTATAAAGTCGACGGCAGTTTGAATGCACTTAGCAAGCAAGTGCGTTCGCGTATGCCGGCCAGTCAAAAGGTGCAGATGCTGCGTTCGACATTGGCTTCGATCAAAGAGGCGCGCAAAGCGAATCCTTTGGCGACAGTGGATAAAGAAATTTACATGGATTACTCGGTTGAGTCGTTGGAACACGTGGCTTTGGATCGAAGCTTTTCACTTAAAAAATGTGGCGAATACAAGGCCCGCATCATGAACGACTTTGAACCTTATGCGGAATTTAAACCTTCCCATCCGGCGTTGTTGCGTTCGTATCGAATTATTGAAGGACTTTGTTCTTAAAGATTAAAATTAAACTGCGGCGGGGCTTTGGTATCAATCACCATGGAATGTTCTTTCCATTTTCGCCCCGGTTTGCCTTGAGTTCTTATAACTAATTTATCTCCATCAAAGACTTTAATGCCCGCGGCGATTTCAGCCGCGTCGAGATCGCGACCGTTAAGATTTACTTGCAACTGAGCTTCGTCACCGACATCTGGTATGCGCAAAAGTAGCGACTCTGATAAGACAATTTGCGAAGAGGGGGAGCTGACCACCGTCGATGATGGTTGGCGCCCGATTCCTAAGATTTTGTCAGGATCCTGATAGATTTTGTTACCAACGTAAAGTAAACCGATAAATGACATGGCTAAAAGCGGCGCCCATAAACGCGACGGGCGTTTTTCTTCGGTCAAGACGTCGTACAACGTAAATTGTGTGGGGAACGGGGAATCCGTGACATTTTGCAAGTCCGGAACTCCGTCGACAAGAAGTACCGGCAAGGCGCCATAGACTTCTTTGTTGCGATGTTCAGAGAGACAGTATTTTAAATTCTTCTCAATGGCTTCGGTCGTGAGCTCTTCTTCATAAGAAGTCAGTTCTTGCGTGAAGAGTTCCAAAAATTCAGAGGCCTTCGGTCGTTTTTTAGGATCCACAGCCAGTGCTTGCGCCAAAAATTCCCGGTGTGTGGGGTTGGGTATGTCGAGCAATCTGATCTGGATGTCTTTATCTGACCATTCATCTAATACTCGGATGATGCCGACTTCATTGTTGCGACCGTAAAATTTTAGGCCGGAAATCAATTCATAAAATATCACGGCCAAAGAAAAAACATCCGAGGCTGCTGTCAATTCGCCGCCGCGAGCTTGTTCGGGACTCATGTAAGAGTACTTGCCTTGCACAGCATCGCTTTGGGGGGCGCTCTCGGATTCGTCTGTTTTGCTGATACCAAAATCAATCAGCTTCACCGCACCCAAGCGACTGACCATAATATTGTGGGGGCTGATATCTTTGTGAATGCAGACCTTGCCT
>JABWCO010000170.1 GCA_013360185.1 Bdellovibrio sp. | reverse complement strand
TATCTCAGTACCGGAGTTTCAAAAGACTACACCAAGGCAGCTCCGTATTTGGTTGCTACGTCGCCACCGATTTCAGGTGATGATGATCATGGGACGGCGGTGGCGGGGCTTGTAGCCGCAGTGGCAGGTAATGCTGTGGGCACGAAAGGTGTCGCTTTTGAAGCGTCTTTGATTTCAGCGAATTTTCTGTCGTCGGTCGTGAGTCAAACAAATGCGATGCTGGTTGATCAAGCTTCCGGTGATTTTGACATCTACAATATGAGCTGGGGCAGCACGCAGAATAATTTGGTGTCACCCGTAGTGGCATTTCAAACTCAACTGCGTTCGGGCGCCACTTCGGGCCGGGCTGGCAAAGGAGCTATTTATGTCAAAGCGGCTGGCAATGACTTTATGGTTTATTGTAAGGGTTCGACGTCTGAGTATTGTGTGGGTAACGCCAACTTTGATTCGGACAACTCAAGTCCTTTTATAATTTTAACTTCGGCGATGAATGCTTCTGGCTATGCCTCTAGCTATTCATCGGTCGGTTCGAACGTATGGATCTCTTCTTTTGGCGGAGAATATGGCGACGATGGGCCAGCCATGTTTACTACAGATCGCATGAGTTGCAGCAAAGGATTTGCGATGTCGACGGTCTTAAGTAAGGTCGCCTTTGAAAAGGGTGGAAACGGGAATACGGGCTGCAATTATACGGCGGTCTTTAATGGTACTTCTGCGGCGGCACCAGTTCTTAGTGGTGTGGTTGCGTTGATTTTGCAGGCGAATCCCCAGCTCACATGGCGAGACGTAAAATACATTCTGGCGAAAACAGCGACAGTTCCGAATTATACGACGACAGGTTCGATCAAGCATCCCAGCGAAACAACCCCGTCGGGTTACATCTGGGAACAAGCCTGGGTGCAGAACAAAGCGGGATTTAAGTTTCACAATTGGTACGGGTTTGGTGCCGTCAATGTGGATGGAGCCGTTGCTTTAGCTAAATCCTATAATTCGTCTTTTGGTGCTTTTGACGAAACAAATTGGGCTGATGAAAACACTGGATTAAATCTAACAATTCCCGACAATGCTGATACGGGTGTCAGTGATACGCTAAATATCACCACAAATCTTAAAATTGAATCGGTTCAGCTGAAAGTATGGGTGACCCACGCGAATATCGCCGACTTAGCCCTGGAGCTAACCTCGCCGGGAGGCACAAAGAGTATTGTCATTAACTTGAACAATTCTTTGCGGGGAATTGCTAATTATCAAGGAGAAGTATTTTTAAGCAATGCATTCTATCAGGAGATGTCGCAAGGCAATTGGACTTTGAAAGTGGTCGATGGAAAAGCCACCAATTCAGGGACTTTGACCCGGTGGTCGCTGAATTTTACCGGCAGCTATTAGTTAGTTGCCAATAAACATCGACGAGATACATCGCGTTTCTAAATTGCCGGGATAAAAAGTTGTGTTGTTTGCGCGAGTAAACTTTTTCGTTGTTGGATCATAACTGAATTTTTCGATGTTATAGGGTACGTTTCCGGTCGTAAAGTTGGTCGCTATTGATCCGCCCGTGGCAACATAAAGATAGCCGTTTGTTTCATCCCAAGCCATCGTTGAAGCCCCATAAATCACGCTTGGATTTTCGTAAGAATTCACAGTGTCGCTAATAATATTGGAAGTAGCCGTGTCGTCGACAGCGTAAGTGTGGATTGAATTTTGTAAAGAGGCATTGGTGCCGGCATACGAGACCGCTAGACGTTTAAAAGCGCCCATGTATGCAGAGTTTGTCGGATAAGCTGTTGCGGCTACGGATGCTTGGTCGTCCAAACAGCCGGTCGTTCCATTCCAACCAGTGTCTCCAGAAATAACACCTATACGATTGTTGGTGGCATTCGAGGCGTTCATTGAATGCGTATAAATGATATTATATCCTGCCGTCGTTGTTGTTGTTGGGTAGGTCTGAAGTGAGGTGATATTCACCGTAGTTCCTGCGCAAGCCCCGCCTGGTAAGTTGACCCAAGCACTAGTGCCATATCCGGTGCGACGACTTTTTCCTAAATCCATCTTTTCGATCGCAGTGGTGCGACTTAATAAGAAGCCATCTGGAGCTGTAGTCAAAAATCTACCGACTGATTGAAGGATGCCCATGGGGGCAGTTGTAGAGGTGTTGTTATAAAAGGTTTGGCGTTCGCCAGAGATTTTCTTTTCAAT
Source organism: Bdellovibrio sp. (assembly GCA_013360185.1). Classification (GTDB taxonomy): domain Bacteria; phylum Bdellovibrionota; class Bdellovibrionia; order Bdellovibrionales; family Bdellovibrionaceae; genus Bdellovibrio. The sequence goes on along the minus strand of JABWCO010000170.1, from coordinate 3,653 downwards.
AAGCTCAATACGACGCTGGCCGGTGTGCTCAAGTAAAACCATCAAGCGCGTGCTATCATAGTCCGTGATACTGACGGGAGTCGTTCCGGAAGCCTCTGTCGCTTTTGTGAAGTCAGCGACGCGTCCTTCGTAGACCCCTGTTTCTAGATTCACTCTAAAGATAATATTGGATGCGGTCGCGGCAGTATATGTGGTGTTGCCGGTCCCAGAGTAACAAACTCCTGTCGCCACATAAAGATAACGAGTTTGTTGGGTTGTCGAAGGAGACTCGACAGAGTCTGTCTCTTGCGCTTCGGGTTGACAGGCACTCAGAGCGATCATGAAACTTGTAACTAAAAAGTACTGCATTGGTCTCATAGTTTCTCCTACATACTACAAAGTAAATATCGGAGTCCTGTTCAGAGGCCTTAACAACTGATCCGGAAATCTGGACTGAATGAAGCCCAACGTCGGGTCTAGCCCGCTGATTTGCGGATCTTGTCTTGGTGCTCGAGATAGGCACGCAATAAGGAATCCAGGCGTTCTGTCATTTGTACATCTTGTTCAATAAACGTCAGCCGACGAGAGTGGGTCAAGTCGCCAAGAATTTTAGCACGAAAGAGCAGACGTGACTTTGAAGGATCTTTTTCGAAGGGATTTACGATAATTAAATCAAAGGGCTTATTTAAAAAGTCTCTGGGAAGATCATCTTCTAGCAGTGTTCCACTTAAGGAAATATTTTTGGAATAAGTTCTAAATGAGCGAACTTTAGAAACTAGGACAACTTCAATTTTTAAATCAAAGCGAGGATAGCAGCGCTGTTCGCTCTTGGAAGTGCTTTTTGAAGAATTGCTTTTATGTTGTACCGGAATGTTTTTAACTTTTCTCACCTTCGACAAATCAAGCTCATCAGCAAGAAATTCCTCATCGTAAAAGCCGCCGACTTCCTTGGGCTTAATCGGCTCCTCGTCCAATGCGACCTTGGTATAAGGGCTGTCTGATTCAAGTTCCAAGTTGTTTGCGGTGACGGTGCCCGCTTTGGTTTTTTCGGCTTCAGAATCTTCTAATTGTGGTTCTGGTGGACGTTGTGCCGCGAAGTATTCTTGATCAGAAGCTAGAAATTTACGGACACAAACCCACTCATCCCAGCCGGGTGTCCAAATAAAATAGCGACTTGATTTTTTTGACGAAAGTGAAAGCAGAGTCACTTGCGCTTGCACCACAGACATTGGTTTTGTCTGTTTTTTGGTTTCAGCATCGTAAATGATCCAAATCTTTCCGCGGGTTTTCATAAACTCCTTAAGAAAATACTAAGGAGTTTATCGGAATATTGGACAGACTCTTTACACTCTTATGCAGGCTGCCGGGTGATTGGGAGCTTTATCTTCCAAAGGTGGGACTATCGTCTTGCAGTCTTCGATGGCCACAGGGCACCGAGGATGAAAGTGACAGCCCGTTGGCGGGTTGATTGGAGAAGGTACGTCACCGGTTAAAATGATACGATCTTCTTTGCCGCGGGGATCTGGCACTGGAATCGCCGACATCAAGGCTTTGGTATAGGGATGCTTGGGATTGCGATAAAGCTCTTCAGCGTCTGCCATCTCGACGATTTTTCCCAGATACATCACCGCGACTTTTGTTGAAACGTGTTCAACAACTTTTAGATCATGGGCAATAAAGATATAAGTCAGGCCCAGCTTTTGTTGCAGCTCCATCAAAAGATTGATGACTTGCGCTTGGATTGAAACGTCTAGGGCAGACACGGGCTCATCACAAACGATCAACTCTGGATTCACGGCAAGGGCGCGAGCAATACCCACGCGTTGACGTTGACCACCAGAGAACTCATGCGGGTAACGATTTAAATGTTCGCGACGAAGGCCGACCAAGTCGATCAATTCGTGAACGCGCTCTTGGCGTTCTTTGGCAGAGTTGAAAAGATTATGAATAATCAAAGGCTCTTCCAAAATCGCACCGATAGTCATGCGCGGATTTAGTGAGGCGAAGGGATCTTGGAAAATAATTTGAATTTTACGACGCATTTCACGCAGCTCTTCACCTTCGATGTGCGTGATGTCTTTGCCGTTGTAAATAATTTTGCCTGAAGTTGTGTCGTGCAAACGCACCAGACAGCGGCCTAGTGTGGATTTGCCGCAACCAGATTCGCCGACCAGGCCTAAGGTTTCACCCTTGTTCAGAACAAAAGAAATACCTTGAACGGCTTTAACACTGGCCACTTCGCGACTGAAAAGGCCGCCGAAAATTGGAAAGCTTTTTGTGACGTTTTCAACTGTCAAAAGAGGAGTGCCCATCTTATTTTACCTCTTCAGATAAAGGGTGATAGCAAGCAACTTTGTGAATGCCGCGAAGGTTTTCCAGATTTGGATAAGAAGCGCGGCAGTCGTCTTGTGCGTAAGGACAGCGGTCTGCGAAGCGACAGCCTTTTGGCAAATTATAAAGACTTGGCACCATGCCTTGGATCGTTTTCAACTGGTCTAACTTGTGACCTGTTTCAAAGTGCGGGATCGAATCCAAAAGACCACGCGTGTACGGATGTTTTGGACGATAGAAAATATCTTCAACTGTTCCGAACTCCACAACGCGGCCGGCGTACATCACAGCGACTTCTTGGCACATCTCTGCGACCACGCCTAAATCATGGGTGATCAAAATCATGCCCGCACCGAAATCTTTTTGCAGCTTGCGCATAAGATCTAGGATTTGCGCTTGAATGGTTACGTCCAAAGCTGTTGTCGGTTCATCGGCAATCAATAATTCAGGATTACAGCTGATCGCCATCGCGATCATCACACGTTGGCGCATCCCACCCGAAAGTTGGTGCGGGTATTCGTGGAAACGTTTTTCTGGAGCTGGGATACCTACAAGGCGTAACATTTCAATAGCACGTTCGCGTGCCTGGGCTTTGTTTAACTCTTTTTGGTGAAGCAAAATGGCTTCTTCGATTTGATCGCCGATCGTGTAAACGGGATTCAAAGAGGTCATCGGTTCTTGGAAAATCATCGCGATTTCATTGCCGCGGATGGTTCTCATCTTGTCGTCTGAAAGTTCTAAAAGATTTTGACCCTTAAACAGTACCTGGCCACTTTCGATATTTCCCGGCTTTTGAATAAGGCGCATGATAGACAATGAGGTTACGGATTTTCCGCATCCTGATTCTCCAACGATTCCAAGGGTTTGACCCTTTTTTACGGAAAAGCTAACGTCGTCAACGGCAAAAAAAGCACCGTCGTCTGTTTTAAATCGTGTCTTAAGATTTCGAACCTCTAGAAGATTGCTCACTGGAGATCACCCCCGTTTTTGGAAACCTCATCTTATATATTTTGCGCCGCTCTGAGGCAAGCCCGCATGCAGGGGTTGGTCCTTTTTTCTAGCGAGAGCGCGTCATGTTTTTAAGAGCTCTTTTAACAGCTGAGGCAGCTCGTGATAGTGCCCCAAAACTCCCCGAGGCTGGTACTGTTGTAAGAGGGAAACATGGGTGTAGCCAAAGCCCACGGCAATAGAGGGAACGCCAGCGTGCAGAGCCGATAAAACATCGGGAATGCCATCACCAATCATGAAAGTGTTTTGTGGGGTGTGCCCAGCAAGTTTCATGGTGGTTCTAAGGGGCAGAGGACTGGGTTTTCTTTCTTCTAAAGAGTCCGCACCGAACACCT
>JABWCO010000169.1 GCA_013360185.1 Bdellovibrio sp. | reverse complement strand
GAAATTACAGACTTCGTCTGCTAAGTTTATGATTTTTGTGTGATTTAAACGAAGTTCCACCATCAAGTGAGTAGAACCGTAGAACCGTAGAACCGTAGAGCCGGTGAAGCTCAGAAAGAAGCGTTTCATATGTCTTTGGAATTATTTAGAAAGTCATCTCATAATCCAATGGCCCAAGGGTGGGATATTGGAAAAAATGGTTGCGGGGGCAGGATTTGAACCTACGACCTTCGGGTTATGAGCCCGACGAGCTACCAGACTGCTCCACCCCGCGACAAAAGTTGCAGAAACATAGATATAGTGGGTTCTCTCCTTCGGGTCAATGTCTCATTTAAAATAGACGTATTTAACAGTCTGTATCATTTGTGCTGTACCTTAACAGTAAACTAATTTGCTCTGGTGCCCAATGTCTTGCTTTAGCAAGTGAAGTGCTGTGCATTTTGCAATATGCTTGCACAGTATTTCGGGGGTTTTATGAAGTGGAAAAACATTCTTATCGTCCTTAGTTCTGGTGTTGTTTTGCTGGGACTGGGGGTTGCGGTTTTTTTTCTTTGGGCAATGTCACAACTTCCTTCAGCATTTGAGATCAAAAAAGCGGTCACGCCGCCAGCATTGCAAGTTTCTTCAGCAGAAACTCCGACGGCAAGTTCGCCAAATCCCGTTGTGGCAACAGAGTTGCCAGATCAGGGGGCCGTGGCTGCTGAAAAGGTCGTAACGCCGGAACAAGAAAAAGCTCGACTTAACCAGTTGGTCGCAAAAGTTTTATTAGAAGACTTTACGGATGAGCGCAAAGCTATGAGTAATACTTGTAAAAATTTGGCCAGCGCAAAAGACAGCCAATTATTAAAGGATGCAAAGAATGCCTCGGCAAAGTATTTTTTTACGACCCTGGGAAGTGAGCAACAAGATCCACTTGTTGAAACTGCGGCTCCGATCTTTAGATATATTTTTCGCGCACCAGGGATGCGTTCTTTCGTAGATACTGTTTTACAAGCACAAGAAAACAACGACACAGGACTGGTGAAAAAAACAGAGTTCTATTACCAGCTTTATAAAACCGCTGAATATCTGCACGCCCGTTCCGAGGAGATGAATACTCTTCTGCAGAAAAGCTACAACTTACATTATTTAGCAAAAGCTGTGGCACAAAAAGCAGAGTTGGCAGTGGATCCAGCCGTCGTAAATTTTTGCGAGCAGATTGAAAAAGGTCTTAACGAAGGAACCGGTTATGATGCGGATGTCGCTGAAAAAGAAATGATGAAGTTCTTCACCGATGTTGGAGTTGATCCGGCATCTATCGGTTACAATCCTCAATATCGTTCAAAGATCAAAACGAACTTCACTCAATCGCAGATATCACTAAACGACACTTGGATCATAGAGCTTTTTGCCAGGGACATCGAAAAGGCGCATAAAGAAAAAAATCAATAATGCGCCCCAACGCTTTATGATGAGCGGCAAAGAATATCTAATCCTTTGCCGTTACAGTTTGCGCTTGGCCCTTGTCGTTCACGGTGACAACTTTAGTTTTACTGACGCGAATCGTGGGGACTTCCTCGACACCTTCAGCGTTTAATTTCTCAATTTCAAAAGGCACGATTTGTTTTGCGCCCTTTTTGCCAGGATGAAGTTTGTACTGATGCGCACAGTTTTTCGAACACGTGTCTTTTTTGAATTCGATTTCAGCGCAATCCACACAGATCAACTCCTGTGAATCACAACGTTTGCAATCGATTTTAACTTCTGAAGGCTGGCCACAGTGCGGACACAGGCCGTACTTCGTTGAAGGTTGCAGATCTTGATCTAAAGCCACGCGGTGATCGAACACGAAACACTCGCCCTCGAACTGATCGCGCGGATATTCCTTCATGTAATTGATGATGCCACCATCGAGTTGAAAAACATTGTCGTAGCCTTGTTTTTGCAGTTCTAAGATGCCTTTTTCACAGCGAATGCCACCAGTGCAAAAGATCAGCATTTTTTTATCTTTAGAAATGCCTTGGCTTTCGATGTACTGCGGGAAGTCTGTGAACTTTTCGATATCAGGATTTAAAGCGCCTTTAAAGGTTCCGATTTTATATTCGTACCAGTTGCGAGTGTCGATCATCACAAAGTCGGATTCTTCTTTAAGAACCTTATTCCATTCTTCAGGTGTTAAATGATGATTCTTGCCCTCAGGTGGCATAACTTCTGGAATTCCCGTCGTCACAATCTCTTCACGGATTTTGACTTTAAAGCGACGAAACGGCGCTTTGTGAGATTCGGAATCTTTAAAAAATAAATTAGGTAATTGGAAATAATCACGAATGAATTGTTTCCAGGCTGCGAAGGATTCTAAAGAAGGGGCTGCACTGGTTGCATTAAAGCCTTCCGTGCCCAGGATAATCAAGCCCTTCACATTCAATTCATCGGCTTTTGTTTCAAGATCTTTTTGAACTGCAGGAACATCTGCAAGAGCTAAGAATTTATAGAAAGTCGTAACATAATAGTTCGACGTTGGATTCATATTATCACCTCAGTTATCCTTGCCCAGGCTCCAAACCAGGGGGAGTTGAAATTCGAAGAAAGTTATAAGGGCGAGCGTAAAAGGAAGCAAGGATTATCTATGCGGGGCGGCAACGGCTTGTAAGCTTTGGATTTCCCAAGTAAAAGTAAGCTTTTAAAGGAAGTTCCATGCTTGCCACGCCTCAGGTTCAAAAAGAAATCCAACGCCGTCGTACTTTTGCGATTATCTCCCATCCGGATGCGGGTAAAACCACATTGACGGAAAAGCTTTTGTATCACGGGGGTGTCATCCACGAAACCGGGGAAGTTAAAGGTAAACAAGGATCAAAAGCGGTGACCTCCGACTGGATGGCCATGGAGCGTGAAAAAGGGATCTCTATCACCTCGTCCGTGATGACCTTTGATTTTGAAGGTTTGCGCGTAAATCTTTTGGATACTCCGGGACATAAAGACTTCTCGGAAGATACGTACCGAGTTCTTATGGCCGTTGAATCCGCATGTATGTTGATCGACGTTGCCAAAGGGGTCGAGGAACGAACTAAAAAGCTTTATGAAGTTTGTCGTCTGCGCAAAATTCCGATCTTCACATTCGTAAATAAATTAGACCGTGAAGGTAAAGATCCCTTAACGTTGATCGACGAAGTTGAAAAAACTCTGAATATGCAATGTTACCCAGTGACATGGCCTTTGGGGATTGGGCAGCGTTTCCGTGGTATTTACAATCGTTTGACGCAAGAAATTTGGGTCTATGATCAGCGCCGTGAAGAAGTGGAAGATTATAAAATCATTCCTTTCGTTAAAGGCAAAGATGATAAAATTCTGTATGACTATTTGGATAAAGAATCTGCGGATCAAGTATTAGAAGAGCTAGATTTAATCGAAAGTGCGCTGCCACCATTTGATGTGAATGAATTCTTAAACGGCACTATTTCGCCAGTGACCTTCGGCTCCGCGAAACAAAACTTCGGGGTCGACACCTTCTTAAAGTTCTTTACTCAGTACGCCCCAGGTCCGCAACCACGCCATACCAAAGATGGCAAAGAGATGGATCCGTTAGATAACAACTTCACGGGCTTTGTCTTTAAAATCCAAGCCAATATGGATAAGCGCCATCGCGATCGCATTGCGTTCATTCGTATTTGTTCAGGAAAATTTGAACGTGGTATGAAGGTGAAGCATTCTCGTCATGACAAAGAATTGCGCCTGTCTTACGCCAGTCAGTTTATCGCAGCCGATAAAGAAACTGTCGACGATGCCTATGCTGGTGACATCGTCGGGGTGGGCGATACCGGAAACTTTGCGATCGGCGATTGTGTGTATGCTTCCGGAAAAGTTCACTATGAGGATATTCCGAAGTTTGCACCAGAGTTGTTCGGCAAATTGTCGGTGCGTGACGCATTGAAACGTCAAAAGATGCAAGAGGCTTTAAATCACTTGTCTGAAGAAGGCGCTATTCAGTTGTTTATCGATCCTGTCGTAGGCATGCAAGACCCTATCATTGGCGCGGTCGGGGAGCTGCAGTTTGAAGTTTTATTGCGTCGTTTGTTAGATGAATACAACTTGGAAGTGAAATTAAATCGTCTTCCTTACGGGGTCGCTCGTTGGCCAAGAACTGAAGATGGCAAAGCGGTGACTGAGCTTAAGGGCGGCGCGAATATGTTCCGCGATCTGCAAGACAATCCAGTCGTGTTAGTTAATCAAGAGTGGGATTTGAATTGGTTAAAGCGTGAAAACCCAACCGTTGAATTTCACACAAGTATTACAAGAGCGAGATAAAATGTCTTTACCTTTAGAGGTTCTAAATTTGCATAAGCAATATCCAGGGGCTGCTAGCGAAGCTGTTAAGGGGGTTTCCTTTGACGTTCGCGGTGGCGAGATTTTTGGTTTGTTAGGGCCCAATGGGGCCGGTAAAACAACATTGATTTCAACGATTACGACACTCGAAAAACCTTCATCGGGCACGGTGAAAGTTTTTGGCGTGGATGTGACCCAAGACCCGATGTTTACGAAACGTCAAATCGGCGTAGTTCATCAGGAAGTTATTAATTCAGGCTTCTTTGATGTCGAAGAAATCCTAACGTTCCACTCGGGCTATTACGGTCTTACAAAAAACAAAGAGCGCATTCATTTCTTGCTAAATAAGTTAGCGCTTTTTGAGCATCGTAAGAAAAAAGTAAAACAGCTTTCGGGCGGCATGAAGCGCCGTTTGATGATTGCCAAGGCTTTAGTGCACAATCCGAAAATGCTTTTGCTCGACGAGCCAACGGCCGGCGTAGATATCAAGCTGCGTGAAGACCTCTGGGTTTTCGTGCAAGAGCTAAAAAAAGAAGGTATGTCGATCTTACTTACGACACACTATCTTGAGGAAGCTGAACAGCTTTGTGATCGCGTCGCAATTATCAACCTGGGAAAATGTGTGACAGTTGGTGACACCAAAGAAATCATCCGTCAGTACACGCATAAGAGAATTCTTTTAAGTCTCACCGAACATTTTGAAATCAAATCGAAATATCTTTTAACGGCGCTGGGTAAAGAATATTCCTTTGTGGTGCCGCAAGATAAAACTTTGGGTGATTTTTTCAATGAAGTGGGCGTTCCTATCCACTTGGTTCGCGACGTACAAATCAAAGAGGGCGATCTTGAGGCGGCCTTCTTGCATATCGTGACAAAAAAAGAAGAACAGGTGCAACCATGATAGGCTTTGTCACAATTTTTAGACGTGAGATTGCACGTTTTATGAAAGTGTTGATTCAAACTGTAGTGACGCCATTTGTTTCTTCATTCCTTTATCTTTTGATCTTTGGTGTGTCCCTGGGCGACCAAATGCAAGCGCATCAAGGCGTAAGTTATTTGGCCTTCCTTGTGCCAGGGCTTATGATGATGGGCTTAATCAATAATGCTTTTCAAAATTCGTCTTCGTCGGTTGTTTCGTCGAAATTTTCTGGCGACTTAGAGGATTTGCGTGTGGCTCCGGTCACGGATCGTGAAATCATTTGGGCGATGAGTCTTGGCGCTGTTGTGCGCGGAACGATTGTCGCGATTATCACCTACATTGTCGGTTCCTTGTTCATTTACTACCAGCAAGGCCAATGGTTATCGATCGCGCATCCGTTCATCACGCTGTTCTTCTTGTTAACGGCGGGATTGATTTTCGGAATGATTGGTATCAGCGTGGCTTTCTGGGCGACCACATTTGACCAGTTGTCAGCTTTCTCTGCCTTCATTCTTTTGCCATTAACTTATCTCGGTGGTGTGTTCTTATCTATTGAACACTTGCATCCATTTTGGCAGGCGGTTTCCAAGGCGAATCCGTTGTTATATTTAATCAACGGCCTTCGTTACGGAATTCTAGGTGTCAGTGACGTGAATGCGGCGACGGCCGGATCGATCTCGCTTTTAGGATTCTTCTTTTTTTATGCGATGGCCCACTGGAGTCT
>JABWCO010000168.1 GCA_013360185.1 Bdellovibrio sp. | reverse complement strand
AGGGACCGACACCACGGGCGCTAGGCGTAACCAGCCTTAAATTGGTTTATTAGTTAGCTTAATAAAACGGAGTACTCATGGAAATCACCACGCAAGAGACCAATCTTCCTCAGCCGCCAGAGACTGAATACGTTTTGCATCGCCGTTTTGATCGTATGGGACGCCTGGTGGGCGACCCCGTGATGAAAAAATTGTTTAACTCCCACGTTATGGTGATTGGCTTGGGCGGGGTGGGCTCTTGGGCCGCAGAATCATTAGCTCGTTCCGGTGTGGGTAAAATCACGGTCGTGGATTTCGATGAAGTTTGTATCACGAATGCCAATCGTCAACTGCATGCTTTGCAGGGGTTGGTGGGCAAGAAAAAAGCGGAAGTGATGGGGGAGCGTTTGCGCAAAATCAATCCGCAAGCAACCATTCAGGTGATTCCAGAGTTTTACAATGAAGAAACCTCTGAAATGATGTTGGCCCACAAGCCGGATTTCATCGTGGATGCGATCGACAACATGACGGCAAAATGTCATCTGTTGGCAACTTGCCGTGCGCGCGGAATTAAGGTGATTACGTCAGGCGGGTCGGCTGCGAAAATGGATCCGACACGTATTAAACTCACGGATCTTGGCAAAACCCATGGGGATCCGATGGCGTCTTCGGTACGCAAGATCTTGCGCCAAAAGCATGGCTTCACGGATAACAAAAATTTCGGAATCCCATGTGTGTTCTCAGACGAAAAGCCGCGATTACCTGAGGAGCTTAAGTACGATAACGGCAATGGTTTTAAATGCGTTTGCCCCCAAAAAAGTGCTTTGCATGGCTGTGATAATCGCAATGTGATTCATGGAACAGCAAGCTTTGTGACTGGCACCTTTGGCTTACACATGGCAGCCTACATCGTAAACCACATTTATGCGTCGGTAAATCCAGCCCCGGAAGCCGCAATTCAGGAGACCCTGTGATCGTATTTGCTTGGTTTACCCTCTTGGGGCTTATTGTTTTGTTCAGTTTTGGCTTTATCTCTGTGACCTTCTGGCATTGGTATAAAGAGGCGCAAAAGAAAAAGAAGACTCAGGCAGCCACTCGCGCTTCTGAATCCTCACCTTCCTAGGTAATTTTTTTAGACTTCCGTGAATGGACGATACACCTGGCTTCTTCTGTAATAAGAACAGAGGTCAGGTTTTGTCATTCTTTCCTTCAAGGGGGTCGCTCATGAAATGGAATCCACTCTGTCTTACCGTTCTTTTCTTTGTCCAAATAAGCAGCACTGGGTACGCACAGGAAACTTTGAGTGCAGGTCTTTTACCTGTAGAAAAAGTTATTAACACCAATACCTCGGTTGATAAGCTTTTCCCCTCTCAATATCGTGTTTTGACTCCCTTAATGACACCGGCAACCTTGGATATAAAACCAAATGTGGTGATGGCGACGACCACTCCCGGAGCGACAACAACGCCTGCCGCGACACCGACCTCAGTTCCGACAGTGGCCCCGGCAGCCGCGGTTGGAGTGAAAACGGATTTCCAGTGCAACCTTTTTGAAAATTCTGAATTAGTCGAGCTTTCAAGTGCGATCAATGCATTAAACCAAGCCGTAGGGACTCCCGCTTGCGGTGGTGGATCAGCCATTGGTGCGCAATCGGTTTTAGATAACAGCAAGAAAATTATGGATGCCGTAAGCGGTTTACAAGGCTTTTTAGCAAATCCTGAGGCGATTCAGCCTGAATCTGCGGCCTTGATCGCTAACAATGTGGATATCGCAATTCGCACCGCGAATTCGTTAGTTACGACGCTAGCTAATACCGAAGTGATGAATAAATCGTGCCGTGATCAAATGAACGCGGGACAGGTGGCTTTAGCGGTAAATGATATTATTAACGGTTTGACACCGTATGCCCTCATGGCGGCGTCTATGACTGGTGGAACGGCAGCGGTTCCTTTTATTGTCGGTGGTTCTGTGATAACGGGCGCTTTAAGTTCAATGAATAAAATCGTGAACGAAAGTGCCAAAAAAATGCAAGACCCGAAAGCGCGTCGCGCGATCCTTGAGAACACATGTCAATTTATCCGTCTTGATCAAAAGTACAAATTTTTGATTAAGAATCGTGACGAACAAATCAAAAAAATCTCTAATGACTTGTCTTCTTCACGTCGACTTTTCACAACTCAAATGAACGGCCTTTCGCCCGTACTTGGAACTTTGGTCGATCGCCAAGCGGCCCTAAGTACAGAGTCCGTAAACTTAGAGCGCCAATTGACGCCATCTTTGCAGCAGTTGGATATGGACAAAGCTTTCATGACCGGAACAACGGATCCCGTAAAGGTGTGTCAGTTAGGTATTCAATGGTCGATCTTAGCTAGCGAAAAAGAATCGTACATCGATACGATCTTAGGCAGTGTAGATAAATCTTTGGCTTTCTATGGTTCAAGCAGTATTGCCGAAGCTCGCGCTTTGAAGTTCTCAGCTCAATACGCTTTGGCTAACCTAGCTCAATATGCGGCTTTGCCATTCTCTTTAAATGCGGATTTTGCTCCTTGTGCAGCGTTGACTAAGTCGTTTGCTGAAACGATGGATCAGTCTGCGAAGTTTTCAAAACGTTTGATGAAGCTAGCCGTGGAAAATATTAATCAACAAATCAAGGGCAACTCGGCCTTTCCGCAAGTGCAAAGCCAATTGGATTTAATCAATAAAAAGCAATTTCAAGCCAATATGGTTGTAGGCTCTTTGGATAACTTGAAAAAGTATGCGACCAGCTTTGTGCAATCAGAAATCGCGGCGGAAATGGCGCGCCTTCGTATGCAGGTTTTCGGAACCGGCAGCGCTCCGATCACCTCTTGGTTTGCGTTCACGGAAAACTTGCATAATTCTTCGCTTAAAAATTTCTCTGAAGGTCTTAAAAATTTGCGCAACCAAGCCTATGCTTTGACGGCATCAGGTAAGACCATCACAACAGGTTTACCAACAGGTGGCGGTGCTGCTTTGGGAGCACAAATCACTAAGGACTGGGAAGATTCAGTTCAATTACGCCCTTTTGATTCCTTAAAAGGTAAAAAAGGAACTGCGGCTCACGTTTCAGCGTGTCGTGAAATTCAAGACGTCTGGGATCGTTGGGTTGTAGCTGTCGACCATCTTTCAGCGTTAGAATCTTTGTGTGGAATGATTGATCCGTATATCTATGATACGCGCTCTGAAGATCGTGCTTTGGTAAAAATGTGCCGCGGCAACGCAGATCATTTTACGGGCCTTCGTACGAAATCGAGCCTTGAGTCGCTGAAAGAGTCTTTGATTAAAGGTCACGCAGCGGAGTGGGCTTTGGTACTTAAAGCGAAAGTAAATTCGCTAGGTTGTTTGCAATAGACTTGTTCTGTGTGTCGACAAGGTGACTCGAAGCTCCTCTCTTGTCATGGGAGGAAGCTTGGGGTTATCCTTGAAGAACAGAAGAGGTCTTATGAAGCTTAAAATTCCTTATCAAGACAAGATCACTTTAGGCTATTCCCTGGCGCGCTCAGCGCACTTTGCAGTACAACAGTTTTCCTTACCTATTTTTGAATTTTTAAGTACGGGCAAACGACCCAAGCGTCCTTCGTTAGAGCCACAGAATCTTAAAAAAGTTTATACAGAGCTTTACAGTCTGCTGAAAAAAGACTCTGAAAACATCGCCCGTGGGCTTTATCCCTTAGAAGTTTTAAAGCCTGAAAACGCCAGTGAACATTTGCGTCGCTATCCGCGGATTATAATGGACGGTTATAAAATTTCTAAGCGCCGCGATGCTAAGAATCAAAAGGACTTCCAAGGGGAAGCCGAAGACTTTTTAAAAGACTTGCCAGACTATTATCAACGCAATTTTCACTTTCAAACTGACGGCTATTTGACGAAAGAGTCTGCAGATCTTTACGAGCATCAAGTCGAGATTCTATTTTCCGGCTCTGCCGATGCCATGCGACGCCTGATTATTCCTTTGGTCAAAGATGTTTATCCAGGGGACGGGGAAGGTTTGCACTTTCTTGAAGTGGCGGCAGGGACGGGGCGTCTGACGCGATTTATGAAGTTGGCCTTCCCAAAAGCGAAGATCACGGTTTTAGATTTAAGTTATCCTTACCTTAAAAAAGCTCAAGAGAACCTGCACGAGTTCACGCGGATGGATTTTGTGCAAGGAGCGGGCGAAGATTTGCCCTTTCAAGATGAAAAGTTTGATCTTGTTTATTCCTGCTTTCTTTTTCATGAATTGCCAATCGAGGTTCGCCGGCAATCCGTGGCAGAAGCCTATCGCGTCCTAAAGCCAGGCGGTCTTATGGGGCTTGTCGACTCTGTGCAAAAGGATGATGCGAAAGATCTAGAATGGGCTTTAGAGCAGTTTCCTGTGGATTTTCACGAGCCTTTTTATAAGAACTACACCTTAAACCCCATGGAAGGTCTGATGACCTATCGCGGTTTTGGCAACATCAATAAAAACCTGGGGTTTTTCTCCAAAGCCGTGGTCGGGCAAAAGCCTGCTCAGGGCGAAGAAAAAGAGCCAATCTCTTCTTGAGTTTTAGCGTAAAGCTGCTACTTTCGTGGCCTTTGATAATATCTAGAAATCTTTAATCGTCCAGGGCTCCCTGCGCTTAAAGCTTTTCAGTTGTTATTAAAACTACCAAGGAGCAACGATGGGACCTATTTCTCAATTTATCGAACACAACTATCGCCATTTCAACGCGGCGGCTTTAAAAGACGCAGCTAAAGGCTATAAAAAACATATCGAAAACAAAGGGCAAATGTTGGTGACTTTGGCGGGCGCGATGTCGACAGCTGAGCTAGGTCTTTCTTTGGCTGAAATGATCCGCCAAGGTAAAGTTCACGCGATTTCTTGCACGGGTGCGAACCTTGAAGAAGACGTGTTCAACTTGGTTGCTCACGATCATTACGTGCGCATTCCAAACTACCGTGATTTGACTCCGCAGGATGAACAAAAACTTTTGGAAAAGCATTTAAACCGCGTGACTGACACGTGCATTCCGGAAGAAGAAGCGATCCGCCGTATTGAAAACGTTGTTTTGGAATGCTGGCAAGAGGCTGATGCGAAAGGTGAGTCCTACTTTCCACATGAGTTCATGTACAAAATTTTGCTTTCTGGAAAACTAAAAGAGTTTTACCAAATCGATCCAAAAAATTCTTGGTTGCTTGCAGCCGCTGAAAAGAATTTGCCAATGGTTGTTCCAGGTTGGGAAGACTCAACTTTGGGTAACATTTTTGCTGGTCACTGCATTAAAGGCGACATCAAAAAATCCACGACTGTTAAAGGTGGCATCGAGTACATGAAGACTTGGGCCGAGTGGTACATGGGTGCTTCTAAAAAGAACCCTGTGGGCTTCTTCCAAATCGGTGGTGGTATCGCTGGGGACTTCCCAATTTGCGTTGTACCAATGCTTGAACAAGACTTGGGTCACGAAGACGTTCCTTTGTGGAGCTACTTCGCACAAATCTCTGATTCAACAACTTCTTACGGTTCGTACTCTGGTGCGATCCCGAACGAAAAAATCACTTGGGGTAAATTGGCTCCAACAACGCCAAGCTACATCGTGGAATCAGATGCAACGATCTGTGCTCCATTGATCTTTGCTTACGTTTTGAATCAATAGTCCAAAAAACAAATATTTTGATATTTAAAAGGGTCTCTTGCGAGACCCTTTTTTTATGCTTGATGATTAAGAATGAAACCAACTGTTTTGACAGGGCGCTCTTAGCGCCCACCTGTGTCTTGAATAAGATAGAAATTGCCGCTGCCTTCTAATGGAATTAGATTTCCGCTTGCAGGGTCCACCGCGTGAACATAAATCGGTAAGCCCCAGCGTGCTTGCACAACGTGAAATGGCAACTGCAAAGTAAAACCCGAGTTGCCGCTGCAACCACGACTTACTGCAGATCCGTCAGCGCCCAAGTTAGCGCGAGTGCTGCTGGCAAAGGTCCCCACACCTGC
>JABWCO010000167.1 GCA_013360185.1 Bdellovibrio sp. | reverse complement strand
CTTATCTTTGGGAACGGTGATGACGGTGCGTGCAGGGATCGCCAGCCCCTTACGAACCTTGTAGGTCAAATGCGGGTTGAACATTTGTGCTTTGTTGTCGTCGCCATCAAACCAAGCGACAACTTCTTTGTATTTCACAGCCACTGGCAGCTTTAGGTCTTGCGCATTAAAAGGTTTTGACCAAATCACAGCGCCAAAATACTTACCGGCATTTCTTTCTACTTCAAGGGCCGCCAAAAAGCTTGCATAGAAATTTCGTGATGCAAAACCAAAACTTTTACGTGACCGCACATTTTGCACAAGTTCACCTAACTCTCGAGTTTCATAGCTTTTCGTCATTTTCTTTACACCCGTAGGACCATGATTATAACCGGTCACTGCGAGAGGCCACGAATCCAGCATATTATAATTCTGACGAAGAAGTTTGGCAGCAAGCTTGGTCGCTTCCATGGGATGATTACGTTTATCTACGGCTGGAGAAATCATCCGATACGGTCGAGCCGTATAGGGCATAATCTGCCAAAGTCCACTGGCACCTACTTTGGAACGCGCCATAATATTGAAAGAACTTTCAACAAATGCCAAACGTGTTAACTCGACAGGAACATTGGCATCACGAAAAATTTTTTCCATATCTTCTAAATAACGGCCAGAAAAAAAGATTGCTTCTTGCATACGGTCTTTTTGACCCAATTGAAAACGCAACCGATCTTTTTCTTCTCTATTAAGCTTTAGACCAATGATCGCTTTCACCTGATCGATCTTTTTTTGTTTCGCTCGCTCTGTGTTTAAACCTGTAAGGTCCACTACCTCATAAACATTTTCAACGTTTTCGGAATCGTGGATCACGCCTTGGTTGGAAGAGTATTTAGAGTAAATATCGATCCAAAACTGCACCTGCTTTTCCATCCCCTTGGGTACAGAAAAGGCGGCCTCATGGTATCCCAACGCTTTGTTTTGGTCAGCAAAACTGGGGGCCCGCCAAGGACGACTGTCTTCTGGGCTCTGACCTAAAATCTGCGGCACCACCTGCATTGCAATATCGTCCTGCGCAAAGGACGCCGACGACAGCAGCAAGCACGTGTACAATATTGAGACAGTCATTTTATTCATCAGATACTTACCTTTCAGATGCATCCCTCTATTTTACTAGATAAATTAACAAATTATCAAAAAATGCGCGGACTTTCGTTTCATCCGTAGACCCATTATAGATGAATGAAAATGTGATCACGCGACCATCTTCCAAACCCGCGTAACCGGCTAATGAAATCACACCTGTTAAAAATCCCGTTTTCGCACGAACCCAACGTTCCGCTTTGGAATTCTTCATGCGTCTTTTAAGAGTGCCATCAACTCCAGCAATCGGCAAAGACGTTAAGAACTCAGGCTGGACCCGAAAATCGTTTCTTAAATGCTGCAGGACCTTCCACATCGCAAAAGACGACATCTTGTTTTCGCGAGTCAAACCCGAAGGGGACTCCATTCGATATTGCTCCGAAGGCACCCCTAAACTTTGCATGTGTTCATTCAAAACTTGCATGCCATCCGCAAGGCTAGCGCCCTTTGGCTTTTTCGTGGCGCCCAAGTTTTTCATCAGCATCTCTGCGACATAGTTGTTTGAAAACTTGTTCATATCTGCCACAACTTGTTCGATAGCTTTGCTTTCCGACTCCGCTAAAACATCGGCCTTCTCTGGTGTGACGCCATTTTTGATAGTTCCGGTGAGTTGAATTCCCCTTTGTGCCAAAAAAGATTTCAAATTATATCCAGCCCAAAGGTCCGGCTGGGTAATATTCTTGAAAACGACAACTTCCTTCAAACCTTGCCCGATACTGCCACCCACGTGAATAACATCACCAGCAAATTTTTTATCTTCATCACGATCCGCCAAGAGCTTGTTTTCGTTGCCGCCAACGGTTTTCGCTTTGTTAATCAAACGAATGTATTCATTTTCAGGATCAATAAAAACGCTCGCCGGGCTACCCTTAGCATTTGCACGCACAAAAATGTTCACGGAGTTCCAATTAAAACTCATGGCTCCAGCTGGCGCATCATAGGCTCGGTCTACGCGCTCTTTCTGACGACTTTCATCGTAACGGACTTTATCAAACATCGAATCGTCAACAATCAGGTCGCCTTCAACTTTGGTGATCTTATTGCGCGTGAAAGAGTTGACTAAGAACCACATGTTTTCAGAAACAAACGAAGGATCTCCGCCCCCTTTAAGATACAAAGGGCCTTTTAAAACTCCCCCGACGGGTTCGGTCACCGCTAAGATTTGCGTTTTAAATTTATAGCCCGGCGGAAAATGCGCTAACACGGCCGAAGCCGTTGCCACTTTTGAAATTGATGCAGGAATCATCATTTTTGTTCCATTCACATCCAATAATACTTTCAAATCAGGACCTTCACCCACCGTGGCGTGAATGCCTAGATCCTTGAGCTGCACACCGAATTTTTTTGCTAAAGCTTGAAACTCTTTTTCGACATCAGAAAATTTATCATCTTTTGCTGTGGAAGTTTGTGCTCCGGAGCAAACGACTAGCAACATTGACATAAAAATAAGCACAAACTGTTTCACTAAATGCCCTTTCAGAAAGATGATTCCTGGTCTAGTTCCCAGTGACGGTCTAGACATACTAATTGTTATAGTTTTCCTTCGCAAGACAAGGCGTCAATTGTTAGACTGAAGTTCATGAAAAAACGTGAATGGCTAATCGTAATACTTCCGCTTCTGGCAACATGGTCCCTGGACCGCATTACTAAAATTTGGGCAACAGGAATCACACAATTAGAATCCTATGGTCCTCTGCACTTCGTTTTGCACCACAATCATGGCGCTATGTTAGGGCTTTTTTCCGACCTGCCTTCGGTATTGCGTATCGTGTCTTTGTCGACAGGTGGCGCCTTCCTGCTGTGCACTTACGCGTTGATTCAATATATGCTGCCAATCAAGTCCCTGACTCTGCGCTCGGGATTATCTATTTTAATTGGTGGTATCATCGGTAATGTCACCGATCGCATTGTGTGGGGATATGTGGTCGACTTTATCGTCATCGGCACACCCTCATTATCCAGCCCAGCATTTAATATCGCAGATGCCCTTCAGTGGGTCGGTTATGGCTTAATTGTCTATGCAATCATCCGTGAAGGCGAATTGTTGTGGCCCGAAAATAATGCGCGCAAGCAGTACTGGGTCAACATGTCCTTCCAGTTGAAATATTGCTTCATTTTGATGGGCGTAGGTTTAAGTTTAACTTTGATCAGCTTAGTGTTCTCGTACACGTATATGCGCGTGACCATTCAAGAACTGGTCGGCAATAATGCGTTCCTTTTAAATAAATTCTTGGTCCCTTATGTAATCACCTTCATCATTATCTGCGTCGCATTCTGTGCGATTCTTTTCGCCGTAGGTCGTGTGATTTCTCACCGTATCGCAGGACCTCTTTATGCCTTCGAAAGATTTTTAAACAATGCTCTTGAAGGGGGCGCTCCGGCGAAATTAAAATTACGCTCTGGAGACGAGTTTAAACATTTAGAAGAATTAGCTGAACAAATCAACGAACGCCTGCACAAACTAAAAAAAGAACGTACCGTCAACGTTATTGAATTTTCAGAAGAAGACTAAGGCAACCCAAAGGCCGCTCTAGTATATGACGGCCAAGTCACCGATACGGTTCAGATAATATCGCTTGGCTGTTTTGTCTTTGTGACAGAAAGCTTGCAGGTAGTCACCATCAGGATTGCGCACAATTCCGATCGGAGTCAGACGACGGGTTTCACCTTTAGTCGATCCACCTTGATAAATCAGATCCACATCTTTTTTCGCGTAAATGGCTTCGATCAAATTTTTGATATGTGCGTCCGTGGAGAACAAAAGCGAATAGTCCTTCCACCATAAATTTTTGCCTTGGCTTTTAATAGCCTGCGCCAGCGTGGTATCACCGGGCATCTTGTGAAAGCACGCCAAACCCACTTGCAGGCAAGCTTTCGCATCGTCATAAGCGCGATGAGCTTGCCCCCCGTCAACTTGCAGATGTTTTACTAACGTTTGCAACTTGTGATTATCCACGCCGTGGATCCACTTGCGAGACATTAAGCTAGTGCATAATGCGGGTTCCGAGGGCAGGGACAGGCGCGCTTTTTCAAACTCCACGGCCATGAATCCCATGTCAAAGGGAGCATGATGGGCCATAATCACCGAGCCCTTCAAGAACTCATGAATCTCGTGAATTTTTTCTGACATTGGCGGCGCATCTTGCACCATCTCATTAGTGATACCATGGATACCGATAATAAAATCCGTCATCAGCTCGCGCGGTTTTAGCAGAAATTGCAGACGGCCAAGCTCTTGCCCCTGACACCACTTCACCGCCCCAAACTCAACCACATCATGCCCAATGGGATAGGCACCACTGGTTTCAAGGTCAAAAGCGACATAAGAATATTCGTTTAAGGGCAGATCTAAATCCATAAGCTCGTCAGCTTATCCCGAATGCGGCTCTTGGTCCAGTTCGATGCCTTACCTGCTTGCGAATTTTGTTTTTCACAAAAAGGTAGGCCACAATGGAGCGACTATCTATGCGAAGATACATTGCTTTTATCATTACTCTAGGGACCTCGTGGGCGGCACATGCTGCAGAACCTGGCACATCTCCGACCTTTAAAATGTCTGGGGATGTGTCGTTGATGTCTCACTATGTCGAACACGGACTTTCTCAATCAAACAAAGCTCCCGCACTTCAAGGATCGTTCTGGTTTAACTTTGGTTCACAGTTTCGCCTTGGCCTGTGGGGTTCAAATACCGATTACGAAAATAGTGGCGACAACTTCAACTTGCGCGCTAACTCCGACATTAAGGTTTCCTTTTCCAACACAACTCACCTGGTGATTTCTTACGCAAAAAGCCAGTACTACAACAACGGCGATCACAATGGTGAACTGTTAGGGGCTCGCCTAGAGATGGGAACATCTCGCATACTTTACGAAAACAATAGCAATTGGGAGGCCACCAACCAGCGCTCTACGCGTTATGGCTTCGGCATTCTGTCCACAGTTTTCGGCGATTGGAAATGGAACAATGAGATCGGTTATAATACACCCAACGTCGACAGCCTAAGCCCCTATTTCGATGCGCGCACAGGCTTGGGTTTTAAGTGGAGTGTGATCTTTTTAGAAGGAGCTTTGACTGGAACCAGTCAAAGCTCTCAATTTAATGGCTCCGGAGACTTCTTTTTTATTCTGAGCGCATCGACGGATCTATAATTCCCGTAGCATCTCTTAATTCTTGATCCACTTGCTGCTTCAGATCCTGTGGTTTAGGCTCTGCCGCTTTGCGCTTGCTGATCTTGTCTACATACTTGTCGTATCCAGACATGTCCACTTTCGAGGGACCGAATAAAGATTCTAACTTGCGGGGCTTGCTGCCGTCGGACTTAATAGCCTTTTGTGCCACTTTCACTCGAATCAGACCCACAAGTTTCGCCGGATCAACTTCACCGCGTTTTTCTTTGACACTAATTCCACCCAAAACAGTCACAGTGTTATTGTCCAATGACGCTAGCAACTTGTTGCGGATAATATCAAAACGCTCTGCCGCCACTTTATTAGCCGTCATGACACTGCCATCCGGAACTGCCTGCACAAAAAGACCTGAAGTAATCTTAATTTCAGCATCCTTTAAACCACCGGTAACACCTTTGATCTTATCCATCACTTTCACAAAGTTAGCATTGGGCTGAGCCGAGCCTCTTTCGAAAAGCATGTAATCTGGAATATCAAAATCATAACCTTCCGGAGTCACCACAACGTTTTTCGCAAACTCGTTCATCTGGTCTGCTAAATAGGCCGCGACAACTTTTGCAGAACCCGCATCTAAAAGATTCGGAGATTTATCCACAGGCTCCATAAAGCTTTGAAATGCTTTTAGTGGTTCATTAAGAATATCCAAGAAAAGCTTTTCTAAAGTAATTTCTGCGCCGAAGTTCGGGTTCCGTTCCGGGCCCGGGGCGGCCAGCATCGCGCCTTCAA
>JABWCO010000166.1 GCA_013360185.1 Bdellovibrio sp. | reverse complement strand
ATTCCGCCTTCCGACTGAGCAAGTGGAAGCCGTAGGTTATGGCGAATCACAGCCCATCGCGACTAATAAAACCAAACAAGGTCGCTTACAGAATCGCCGCGTAGAATTGAAATTGTATTACAACTAGTAAAGACCCAACAGCGCACTATGACGAGTGCGCTTCACATTGACTTGCCAAGGGGCCCCTCGGTTATGATGGGGCCATGGAAAACAAATATCTCTCCGGTTTAGGAAATCATTTTTCTTCGGAAGCGCGCCCTGGCGCTCTTCCTCTTGATCAAAACTCTCCGCAAAAGGCGCCGCTCGGGCTTTACGCTGAACAACTTAGTGGTTCGGCCTTCACGGTAGCTCGCCATAATAATTTGTATTCGTGGCTTTATCGCATTCGCCCGTCGGCAATGCACAAAGCTTTTAAACCGCTCAGCGATTTGACAAAAAAAACGTTGTTCAAACCGCAACACAGCAATCCTAATCAAATGCGTTGGAATGCCCTCCCCTCACTTAACGGCAACTTCATTGAGGGCCTGCGCACCGTGTGTGGTACGGGTTCGGGACACGAACAGCGGGGTTTGCACATCCATTTGTATTCGTTCAACAAAGATATGGAACAAAAATACATGATGAACGCAGACGGCGACTTCATGCTCATTCCGCAATCAGGTACTCTGCACATCAAAACCGAGTTCGGCAGCTTAGAAGCAGAGCCTGGTGAAATAGCGGTAGTTCCGCGAGGAATAAAGTTCCAAGTCAATGCTCTTAAAAACGAAGCTTGTCGTGGTTACGTCGGTGAAAACTTTGGAGCTCCCTTTCGCCTGCCGGAACTGGGGCCCATCGGTGCCAATGGCCTTGCTCACCGTCGTCATTTTTTATCACCAGTCGCGGCCTTTGAAGACCAAGAGGGATCCTTTGAACTTATCGGTAAATTCAACGGCGAACTGTGGAGTGCAGAACTTGGACACTCTCCATTAGACGTTGTCGCGTGGCATGGGACCTATGTGCCATTCAAATATGACCTAAGAAAATTCAACACGATAAATACCGTCAGCTTTGATCATCCGGATCCATCTATCTTTACGGTTCTGACATCGGGCAGTGATACGCCCGGAGTCGCCAACGTAGACTTCGCGATCTTTCCCCCACGCTGGATGGTCGCAGAAAATACCTTTCGCCCGCCTTATTTTCATCGCAACTGCATGAGTGAATATATGGGTTTGATTTACGGCGAGTATGACGCAAAGACCGAAGGCGGTTTTGTCCCTGGCGGCGGAAGTTTACACAACTTTTTTTCAGCCCATGGACCCGATGCGGGAACGTTTGAAAATGCGAGCTCTGGTGAGCAAAAACCGCATAAAATCACGGATACGATGGCGTTTATGTTCGAATCCCGCTCTGCTTACTTGGTTACGGACTTTGCCATGCAAAATGGTTTCTTGCAAAACGACTACCAAAACTGCTGGCAGGGTTTTAAAAAACACTTTAAATAGACTCGTTGTGTAAAATTTATTTTTTCCTGCGAATACGTTGAGTTTGAGTTCCTCTTTTTATAGGTTCCCCAGGAACTCAAACCAACCCCAAGGAGACTTCCATGAAAGCTTTCGCTTTTGTACTTATCGCAGCTTTTGCTCTTTCTTCTGCCAACGCATCTGCAAACACACTTTCTTGCAGCCAAATGGTACAACTTCAAGACAAGTATGCAGCTGAGCTTGCTTACCTTCGCGAAAAAATCAGAACTTCTCGCAACTCTGACTCTATTGAGCTTTACATGGACCAATACGAAGACATTTATGCTCGTTATATTAATGCGACTGAAAATTTGAACGACCGTTGCAAATAGTATTTATCCAAGAAATCATTTGTTTCTAAAGGCCGCTGTAGAGCGGCTTTTTTTATGCCCAAAGCTTTGTTATGTTCAAGCCTTCACACCGAAGGAGCCCCCATGCGCGAATTTTTCCCCGCTATCGAACCTTACAACAAAGGCATGCTAAAAGTTTCTGAACACCATACCCTGTATTGGGAAGAGTGCGGAAACCCCCAAGGTAAACCTGTCGTATTCTTGCACGGCGGACCAGGCGGCGGAGTCCATCCAGATCACCGTCGTTTTTTTGATCCAAAAAGTTATCGTATTTTTCTTTTTGACCAACGTGGCTCGGGACAATCCACACCAAACGCCGAATTGCGTGAAAATACCACGTGGGACCTAGTGCAAGACATCGAAACATTTCGTAATATGTTGAACATCGATAAGTGGGTTGTCTTTGGTGGAAGTTGGGGTTCAACGCTTGCGTTGGCCTATGCGATCACTCACCCTGAACGAGTGAAGGCTTTGGTCTTGCGTGGTATCTTTCTGTGCCGTCCTTCGGAAATTAAATGGTTCTATCAAGAAGGTGCCTCGCAAATCTTCCCCGATTATTGGGATGAATACTTAAAACCCATTCCTGAAAACGAACGCCATGATTTAGTCGCGGCATATTACAAACGCCTGACAGATGAAAACGCGGATGTCCGTTTACAAGCAGCCAAAGCATGGAGCAAATGGGAAGCGGCCACTTCACGCTTACATTTAGACCCGAAAGCCGTGGAGGAGTTTGATGATCCTGATTTTGCACTGAGTTTTGCGCGCATTGAGTGCCATTACTTTACCAATAACGCTTTTTTTAACAGCAACAATTGGTTAATCGAAAACATTTCGAAAATTCGCCACATTCCTGCGGCGATCGTGCAGGGTCGTTACGATGTGGTGTGCCCGGCACGCTCCGCCTGGGATCTGCACAAAGCATGGCCCGAGGCAAAATTTTCAATCATCGCTGATGCGGGACATGCCGCGAATGAACCCGGCACTCGTTCAGCCTTGATCGAGGCGACAGACAGCTTCAAAAACCTGTAAGAATTTCCTAAATGAGGGGCCCGTCGGCCCCTTATGGAAGCCATAAATATTATCGACTTGTAAAGCGGTTCCAAATTGGGTTTATTGGCTTTCATGCATCACTGGGTTTAGTGATGCTTAATCCGGGGGGATTATAGTGAAGCTGAACGTACTTTTAGTCGCGGGAGTCGTTTCAAGTTGGGCACTGTTGGCATGTTCACCACAAGCCAAAAATGAGGCTCAAGATCTTGGAGAAGTTACACAATCACAAACGGGTATTATCAACGGTACCGATGTCAAAGGCGAAGATAGAATCGCAGAAAGTATCGTCGCAGTTTACGATGTTTATACAGGCCAACTCTGCACAGGATCTTTGTTACCAAGTAATTTAGTTTTAACAGCCGCTCATTGCGTGGGACCTTTCCCTGAAGCCATGGTGGTCTTCTTCGACATTCAGCCAAATGAAAAATCTGAATACCGTGTGGTCGACAAATTGGAAGTTTCTCAACACTGGGAAACTCGTCAAATGGAAGACAAAAACACGGGGGACATTGCCCTTTTGCACTTTACCGGCACCGTTCCAGGAAAATTCAAACCCTCAACATTCTTACCCTTAACTAGCCAAAAGATGATTAAGCCCGGAGCAACTGTTGTGGTTGCCGGTTACGGACTGACCGATGGAACAAAAAAAATCGGCGCAGGAAAGCTTAGAACCACGAAAATTAAAATTGCCGATCACAAGTTCAGTGCTTCGGAAGTCAGCTTGGACCAATCTGAAGGAACTGGCGCTTGCCACGGTGACTCGGGTGGACCGGCTTACGTCGAATCAAACGGCAAATATTTCTTGTGGGGAGTTACCAGTCGTGGCCTGAATGATGAAGCCAATGACTGCTCAAAACAAGCCGTTTACACGAATGCTTTATACTATAAAAGCTGGCTGAACCGTGTCGCGAATAAGTTGACTACGCCCTTAGGCAGCCCCGAAAGCTCAAAGACACCGTAGTTTTCAAGCGGAAACTTAAAAAGTTTTTCAAATGACCAAGGGCTGCTGGATAAATGGCAGCCCTTTTGTTATTTGAAGGTTCGTCTTTTTTGTTTTTTGAGGAGCTATGAAAATACGCCTGTACGTCGCCGCATTTGTGACTCTTGCCTTAGCAGCTTGTGGTGGAAACTTCTCTGCTCAGACTCCTGATGATTTTTCAGGCGCAGCGATTGTGGGTGGCAAAGACACCACCAAAGACCATATTGCCTCCAAATACGTCGTCATGATTTTCGATAATGCCACTCAAAAGTACTGCACAGGTGCCTTGATTCGTAAAGACATTGTGATTACCGCAGCCCACTGTTTAGGTTCGAAACCCGAAAGTCTGACCTTAGCTTTCGGGTTAA
The DNA here is from genome assembly GCA_013360185.1 of Bdellovibrio sp. Classification (GTDB taxonomy): domain Bacteria; phylum Bdellovibrionota; class Bdellovibrionia; order Bdellovibrionales; family Bdellovibrionaceae; genus Bdellovibrio. The sequence goes on along the minus strand of JABWCO010000166.1, from coordinate 1,789 downwards.
AACCTATGACAGGTGATTATATCAAGCGCCCTGTGGCCAAAGTTTTGCTTCATGAAGGCTTTAGCATGGGTAACTTGCGTGATCGCAATGATTTAGCTTTATTGCGAATAAAGGGCGAGGCGCCCATGGGTTATAAAACTTTATTAGTTCCGGAACCAGACTTTGTCGTTCGCCCCCATCAAGGCTTTACGGCTGTCGGCTATGGCCGAACTTCAGGAAGAAAAGCCAGCACCACAGACAACCAAGGCTCTGGTCACCTTCGCCACGTCGACCTTACCATCAACAGTCTTAGCGAAAACGAAAATCAGTTCTATGTAGATCAAACCACCCAACGTGGCATTTGCAATGGCGACTCTGGGGGGCCGGGTTTAATGCGCTGGAATGGTCAGGACTACGTCGTTGGTATTGTATCGGCGATGTCGTGGACTTCGCCAGACGAGGCTAGCAGTGGCGGCAACTCTCAAGACGCACGGGACATTTGCGCTGAAAAATCGATTTACATCAGCGTAAAAAAATATCGCACATGGATTGCTGACGGCATAAAAAAATTAACGAACTAATTGTGTAATCTTACGACCCAGTTCTTTGGGGCTATCGAATAACACTCGGTGTGACGAATCTGGGATGGGCTCCATAATCAGACCTTTGACTTCACCGTGCAGTCGCCGAGAGGATTCCAGAAATTTTTCATCTCTTTCTCCGGCAACCCACAACAGCTTCTGCACATTGTCTTTGATCGTTGTCCGCATATTTTTTTGTTGAGCCAAAGACCAATGAGTTAAAGCCAAGCTTAATAGCTCTCGGGAATAGTCTTTTTCTAAGCGCACCGGCTCGTTGCTGCCGCCACCAAAAACGGGCTGGGAATTCCAATCACGTATAACAATATCCCAAGGCGCTTTTAAAAATTCTTCGGCCCAATAGGAATCACTGAGCCACCGCTGACGACGTTCGTCTGAATTAGGATTGAAAGTTTCATAGGGGTCTTCAAAGCCCGGATTGGTAGAAATCAAAACGGCCCGACTCCATAGTTCAGGTTTACGTTCTAAAGCATGAAGTGCCAGACGTCCCCCCAAAGAATAGCCAACAAGAATGTTGCGATCATTGTTGCAACCATATTGTTCAACCCATTTGGTGAAGTTTTCGGCCCAGTTGCTAAACGAATTTTGCGGACTTAAAGCAAGCTCCTTAAAATAATCTGGAATAAAAATTCGCAAGCCTTCGCGCTGAGGCAAAAAGGCCTTCACCATCGCCCAGTCCGCAGGGCGCCCAAGGAAACCATGTAAGAAAAAGACGTTTATTCTCTCCACAATTGTTCGTATTCCTTCCAGAAGTCCTGGGTCTGCTCTTCATTAGGGCATAACTCAATGATCTGATGGTCGTGCATTTCTGGAGTCGTGGGAACTTGCTCCCACTTTTGGTAAGCCCATTTCCACATCGCAGCCCAACCTTCGAATGAAATCTGATGACGATTTAGAAAAATATCTTTCTTAAACATGCGCGAAAAAATTTGCCCACCACCGTTATTGATTATGACGATTCGCAATTTTTTCGCATCAATCTGCGCCGTGGCCCACAACGATGACAAGTCGTACATCGCCGTCAAATCACCGAGCAAACACCAGTTTTCAGCCTCTGTGTGAGCCCAACCCAAGAATGTCGATATTTGCCCATCAATCCCGTTGGCACCCCGATTCGCAGCCACTCGCAAAGGCATAGCATCGTGAGAAGAACAAGAATCCCACTCTCGGATCGGCAGTGAATTGCCAAGATAAATGGAGCCACCCTTCAT
>JABWCO010000165.1 GCA_013360185.1 Bdellovibrio sp. | reverse complement strand
CCTCTTTACTTCCAGTGCTAATGCAGAGTCTCTTTTCGACCGGCAGGTGCGTGATGGACGTTATCTTTTTGATGTGCTTTTAGAACGGGGACTTCCTAAGGAAGCCCTAGACATGCTTTTTCGCATGTTCGATTATAACGTCGGCTATATTCCGAATGTCACCACGACGGTGTTGGTCGATTATTCGCAGGCGTCGAATGAAAAACGTCTCTATCTGATTAACTTAGTGACCGGTGATATCCAACGTTTTTATGTCGCCCATGGCATTCGCTCAGGCGTGTTGGAGGCTCGTTCCTTTTCAAATCTCATGGACTCGTGGAAAAGTTCTTTGGGATTTTTTTATGCCAAAGGAACTTACCTTAGCGAGCGCAATGGGCTGTCGCTATATTTGCAAGGCATCGATCTGTCTAATAACAACGCTCGTGTTAGGGCCATTGTTCTGCATGGGGCTCGTTATGTCAGCGATTCTTTTATTTCACAAAACGGTCGCCTGGGTTGGAGCGAGGGCTGCTTTGCCGTGGGTCTTGAATACGTCGACTATCTAATCCGCGAACTTCAAGGGGGCAGTATTTTATTTTCGTATCACAAAGATCTTATGGGTTTTTCGCGACGTTACCCGGCAGAGCAAACATTGTCGGGGAACGAATATATTCCGCCCGGAGTAAACACCAAGAGAACGCCCGAAGAGGGCGGAGGTGGGAATTCCTTTTATGAGGTGAATTTCAACAAGGCTGCGGCAGCCGAAGCCTTGTTGTTGCGGTCGATACTTTAAGTTTCTAAGATCAGCAGATCTTCAATTATCTCGCGATCGGCCAAACGCGAAAGCACGCTCTGAATTTCGCCCGGCCGGCTCCAGTCTGAAGTGGCATTTAGGGCATGGGAAAGAGGTTTCCCTTCTTGTAGGCCTTTCAACAGATGCCCTTCCGCCGGCGTCAGTCTTTCCACCTGCACGCGACCCCGGCGCCTAAAGATCAATAAATTTTCAGGTTTGATTTGCGGATCTAAAGTGTCCCGCCAAACATCGTAAACCCCATGATTGCTGTGAAAGACAACCATCGCTTCAATAAATCGGACTTGGCAGTCTTCTGTTTGCAAAGCCTTTAAAGCGTCGTTCGCGGCAATAGGTTCTTGGGCGGGAGCGTGGGCCAGTCTTTGCACTTGCCATTCAAAGCGCGCCAGTTCTGCTAAAAGAGGGCGCTCTAAATTGAGGGGCGAATGACTTAAAAAGTCCGGAAAATTTTGTCCATAGTCGGTAAGCATATAGTCCGTTGATGGGCGGGAGGCGATGTACTCATGACAGAGCTCGCGAAAGGCTTCTGCGCCCATAAGACGTTGAACACTATTAAATGTTGCGTTCAATGACGAAGTTAGGCGCGTGAAGTAAGCATGATGATAAATTTCAAAAGCTTGTGGCAGGATCAGGCCTTCTTCGGCGCGCGACGAATCGCTAGCGACGGGTTTGGTTTGGATGTTTATCAAGTGACTGCTAAACGGGCTTTGGGCTTCGTTAAGATTCATGGTCATTCTCCAATATGTAAAGGGTCGTTGGATGCACACTCTACTTTTTTGGAAGATCAAAGCTTTAGCAAATTAAGTTGGTGAAAGAATCTAGGAACGCGGGTCTAGAAAAAAACCCGCGCTAGATTCTGTCGCGTGGCATGGCTTAGTGGCGCAGGCATTGACCTTGGTAAGTATAGACTTTGTCAGTATCGTGACGAGTTCCTGACATTGTTGCAATCAGATCAGCAGCATTTCCTGGCGTGCTCAGGCGACCTTCAAGATATTCATCGGTGGTGCGGTAAAAGAAACGCACATCCCGTGTTCCACGGTGTTCAACAGTTTCGATCTGACAGATATAACCTTTTTTTGAATCACGGTGGCAGACCTCTTCGCGAGTGGTATAGGTGCACTCCTCCCAACCCCATTCTTCCGGAGTTTCCGAAACCTCCGTGCGCATGTTGGCCTCAAGATCAAAAGGTTGGCTTAATTCGCGCGAAGTAAAAGTCACGCGACCATTTGCGGGAAGTGTTTTCCCTTTGGGCAGCATGATGTCTGTCGCAATTGATTTTTTGCCGGACTTAACAGTCAACGTTAAAGACTGTTCATTTCTGAAAAGTAAATCGAAGCGAGCCTCGCCCACGGGGATCGTTGAGTAAGTTGTTTGGCAGGCGTCCATTTCCCCGCGCCCACAATTTCCCTGTTGTTGAGTTTTCACAGTGATTGATTTTACAAAATTGATGCTGCCAGAAATGGGTTCACAGGCCGTCAGTCCTAGCAGCGCAGCGCAAAGTAATAAAAGTTTTGAGTTCATAGTGTCTCCAAAAAAGAGTGGTTAAAGCTTCTAAGAGCGTCAGCACCTCCTAATACAAGTCCCATGCCAAATAATTTAGAGTCTAAATGATACCATTCCTAAATTTACCAATACTCTGGCGGCTGCATCCGCATTTTTTCAAAGAACGGCGAGGAGGTTCAGTTCGTGAGCTCTGCGGTGTGGTCAGGATTTCGCACAAGGTGAAGTTTGCGGATTGATTCTTCGATGCAAAAAAAAGGCAAAAAAAAGAGGCCTACCGAAGTAGACCTCTGAAATTCCTGGATCAATGAAAGGCTTTAGATCTCTTAATAGTTCATCAACGCTTTCACGTCTAATTTGCCACCAGATACTGACTTGCCATTCATGGCGCTAATGCCTTTGGCAGAGCCCAAGATAGCCGCTTTAACTTCTTGCCATGTTTTGTCTGGATTTGCTGACCAGTACAAAGCCGCAGCGCCCGCGACGTGTGGAGTCGCCATAGAAGTTCCATCCCACGTTGCCTTAAAGCCAAACTTATCGATAACAACGTCTGTGTAACCTTGATCCACAACCGTCGAGAAAACTTTCACACCCGGTGCGCCGATATCAACAGCTTTAGCGCCCCAGTTAGAGAATGAACCCAAATTATTGTTCACATCTAAAGCAGCCACAGAAATGATGATGTCGTGATCGTAAGAAGCAGGGTAGGCAGGGGCGGCATCCGTGTCATTGTTGTAGCCTACACCTTTGTGACCGTTGCCTGCCGCGCCCACGAAGAGCACGCCATGGTCTTGAGCGTATTGAACAGTATCACGTAAAGCTTGGTTTTCCGGAGACCCCGCTTCTTCGCCTTCAGAACCCCAAGAGTTGCTCATGACTTTGGCGCCATTATCAACAGCGTAACGAACTGCTTTGATCGCATCAGCCGTCGTGCCTTGGCCTTTTTCAGAGATAAAACGTAAAGACATGATTTTGACGTTGGGAGCAACGCCCGCAACACCTTTGCCATTGTCACCGCGTGCCGCTACGTTGCCTGCGCAATGTGTGCCGTGACCTGGATTGCCACCTTTAAATAAAATGTCGATTGGATCCATCGCAAGGTCAAAAGGCTTGTTGTCGTTAGATACAAAGTCCCAGCCGATTTCGTCATCGATGTAACCGTTGCCATCATCGTCGATACCGTTGTTGGGAGTCTCGGCAGAGTTTCTCCAGAGGTTGGGCAAAAGATCTTCGTGCGTGTAGTCAACGCCCGTATCAATGACGGCCACGACAACTTCTTCGTTGCCTTTGGTTTTTTTCCAAGCGTCAGTCACGCCGATATCTAGCATGCCCCATTGTTTAGCAAATAAAGGATCTGCGCCCGTAGTTGTCTGCGGAGCGTTAGGAATGGCTGGATTGTCAGCTTTGGCCAGGTTACGAACTGGTGGGTTGCGCGACAACATTTTTGCTAAGGCCGCTTTACGAAGAGAGTCTTGGATACTGTAGTCTTCTAAGAGTTTGATTTTATAGTTGGGTTGGACGAACTCGACGGCGGGGTTCTTTTCTAAACTTTGGATGCTCACAGTGTGTGGGGCTTGAACGCGCACCCAGCTTTCCGATAGTTGTTCGATTTTTGCTCCCTGCATTTGGAATTCAGTGAATCCAGGTGCTAGTTTAATGAGCAAATCTTGTTTTTTAGAGTTTCCGTTTGCTCCAATACTTAGAGCAAGAATGGCAGAACCAACGTACAGAGCCACTTTTTTCATTCGAAATCCTTTCGTCTCGAGGTCCCCTCAGAGTTTCGTGTGGTCTCACACAGAAGCTCTCCTCGATTGATAATGAGCGGAATTTTTAGTCTGAATTGTGTGGACTAGAGAATCAATTTCATTTGCGCGCCTTTGCTATGTTGCGTTGTAGATTTTGGTGGAGCGTCCTATATTACATATCTAGTTGTCAGGACTTGGGAAAATCAGTAATTACTTAATGATAGCTAAATGAAATTACAGAGGTGTTTTTATGCACAAAGATCAGGTGCAGGGTTCTCCGTCGCAAGATGGCGCCAGTGGAACTCAAGCCATAGATGATATGTCACGAGAAATTGCCTTCACATCCAAGCTTGATGCTTTGGTTGCGTGGGGCAGAAAAAATTCTTTGTGGCCAATGCCTTACGGTACTGCTTGTTGCGGTATCGAGTTCATGTCGGTGATGGGGCCGAAGTACGACCTTGCACGTTTCGGTGCCGAGGTGGCGCGCTTCTCTCCACGTCAGGCGGACTTACTTGTTGTTGCCGGAACCATCACTGAAAAGATGGCGCCAGTTATCACTCGTATTTATCAACAAATGTTAGAACCAAAATACGTGATCGCTATGGGAGCTTGTGCAAGCTCTGGCGGATTCTATCGTGCGTATCACGTTCTTCAAGGTGTCGATAAAGTCATCCCTGTCGACGTGTACATCCCAGGTTGTCCTCCAACACCCGAAGCGGTGATGGATGGTATCATGGCTTTGCAACGTATGATCGCGACTCATCAACCACGCCCTTGGAAAGACAACTGGAAGTATCCATATGAACAGACTTGAAAATATTAAACAAAGCCTTGCGGGTAAGTTCAATATCGGGAACTACAAATTCACTCACGCCGTGGGGGATGATGTTTTAGAAGTTCCTAAGGAAGACGTTCCTGCGTTGCTCAAATTCTTTCGCGACAGTGGCCAATTTGATTTCTTGATGGACGTGTGTGGGGTCGATTATCCAAGTCGCGAAAAGCGTTTCGACGTTGTTTATCACTTGTTCTCTTCCAAAGACGCTTCTCGTTTGCGCGTGAAAGCGCAAGTCGGCGAAAACGAATCGATCGGCACAGTGATCCCGGCTTACCGTGGCGCTGACTGGTTTGAGCGTGAAGCTTATGACATGTTCGGAATGAAATTCGAAGGTCATCAAAATTTGCGTCGTATCCTGACTCATCATCAGTTCCAAGGTCATGCTCTTCGCAAAGACTACGATGCAAACTTGCAACAACCTTGTACTTCTTCAATGCCGATTCATTTCAACAACGAACCGGGCGAGCCTGGCGATGTATTGAATGATAAATACGTGCCATTGAATATCGGTCCTGCCCATACAGCAATGCACGGAACACTTCGTGTAATGGCCGAGATGGACGGCGAAACAATCGTTCGTTGTAACAACGAAATCGGTTACCTGCACCGTTGTTTCGAAAAAATGGCAGAGACGCATCCGTACAACCAAGTTATTCCCTACACAGATCGTTTGAACTATTGTTCAGCGCCAATGAATAACATCGGTTACTGCAAAGCGGTTGAAAGACTTTTGGGCGTGGAAATCCCACCCAAAGCACAAGCAATGCGTGTGATCTTGGCGGAACTTTCTCGTATCATCGACCATACGATTTCAATCGGTACTGGTGCGATGGACTTAGGTGCTTTGACCTCTTTCTTCTATATGTTCGGTTTGCGCGAACAAGTTTACGGATTGTTTGAAAAACTTTGCGGAGCTCGTTTGACTGTATCGATGACTCGCGTCGGTGGTATGGCTCAAGATGCGCCAGAGGGCTGGTTCGACGAAGTTCTTACTTTGTGTAAAGAAATTCGCCGTGGCACAGACGAAATGGCCAGCATGGTTGTCGATAATAAAATCTTCATCCAGCGTACTCGCAACGTGTGCCCAGTATCAGCAGCTGATGCGATTCAATGGGGTTACACGGGGCCGATGCTGCGCGCTTCGGGCGTGAACTTAGACTTACGTAAAGCTCAACCTTACTATGGTTATGATGCTTTAGACTTTGATGTTCCAGTTGGGACTTCAGGTGATATTTACGATCGTT
>JABWCO010000038.1 GCA_013360185.1 Bdellovibrio sp. | reverse complement strand
GTATTCGGGAAGTTTAGAAAATTATTCGATTAATCTTTTGCAGGTGCCGTCAGATACAGGCTTACCTGAAATGCGCGAGTCTAAAGAAAAAAAAGAAGCCTTTAGTTACTTAAGCAATATCGGTGGACTGGTTTATCGCCACAAGACTTGGCCTTCTTGCCAAAAACGTGTCAGCGGCCAGTCCGGAGCGAAATTTAAAAAAGCCATGTCTGCAGCAGAAGAATCTGAGATTTTAAAATCTTGGGGACTGGGTCCGCAAACAGAAATTCGAGAAGGGTAGTCCATGGAAATCACCAACAGACATATCTTAATCACGGGAGCAAATCGCGGTATCGGCAAAGCGTTTGCTAAAATGTGCGCACAAGACAAGGCACATTTATATTTGTCAGTCAGAAAAACCGATCCGGAATTAGTCAGCGAGCTGCAAACCCTTGGCGCAAAATCAGTGACGGTGTATGAAGCAGATCTGTCCAGTAAAAAGGGTGTTATGGCCTTGGTCGCTGATCTGAATGAAGCACCGATTGATATCTTGTTCAATAATGCCGGACAATTGACTGGCGGTTTGCTCGAAGAGCAGCCCCTAGATGACATTTATCAGATGATGCAAGTGAATGTGAATGCACTGATTCATCTGACTCAAGCCATCTTGCCGGGAATGTTAAAGCGAAAACGCGGAAAAATTATTAATAATTCAAGTGTGACGGCCTTTATGCACTTTCCTGCGGCATCGACTTATGCAGCATCCAAAGCAGCAGTGGTGGCCTTTACTAACTGCCTGCAGGCCGAACTGAAAACAACCCCGGTCACGACGTTGTTGTTAGTTACGCCAGGAATTAAGACGCGCATGTTTGATGAAATCGAAAATCTATATTCCAAAAATTTTATCATTCCGATGGAATCAATCACTCCTGCCAAATATGCAGAGATGATTCGTGAAGCTATTTTGCATGATTTAGAAGTTTTGGAACCCACAGGCTTAACGGGGGTCGGGCTTAAGATTGCGAAGTTCGTGAAACCTCTGTTTGATTTAGAAGTTTCACGTCGCTTTAAAAGATAAACTAGTTGCGCGGAAAATTTAAAGAGCCAGACCCCACCGGGCCCGTCAAAGTCAGCTTCATAGGCTTTCCTTCGATCGCGCGCATGGAAACGGGGAAGGTCACGGTGTAAGGCGTATAGAAGCGATTGTGATAAGGATACAAAGCTTGAATTTCCGCAAGCTGCAATTTGATCTTTTTAGCTTTGCCTTCGAAACGTTTGCCATCCACATCTAAAAAGATTTTCCACATTGTGGCTGGGCGAGAAAGATCATCATTTTTTCGTTCTGGCGTAAAGAAGCTCAAAAAGAATTCTGCTTCTTTGCTAAGACGATTTTCCAGCGAAGTCTTTTCTTCCCCTTGTTTTTTGTCATCCCATTGATAGGTCGCAATGCCGTTGCTTAACTGGGCAGCTGCGACTTCTGAATTCAAAATCGTCGCTTCCATGTCGAGAGTATTGTAAAATCCCGAATAGCGACGAATGCTGTCAGAGTTCTTTTCAACCACACTGGCATAATCCATTTGCGCTGCGATTTGCGAAGAAGCACAGCCACTTAAAAGTAAAAACAGGCTTAAAAAGTATTTCATTATTTCGACTCCAAAAAGCTATCCAAGAATTTCTTAATATCCGCAAAAACCGTGGGGCGCACAATATCGTTGATCAATTCGTGTTTCGCATCTGGATACACGTAAATTTCTTTGCGCGTGCTGCCCATTTTTTCAAAAAAGGCGCGGGCTTCCGGCGAACTGACGACGGGGTCATTTTCTGGTATGATAAACAAGGCCGGTTTTTTAATTTCATTGGCGCGTAAGCGAACCCACTCAAAACCCTCTAGGAAGCCTAAGAAGGCGCCTGAAGAGATGCGCGTGTGGCGAAGGGCATCGTGTTCGTATTCACGAAGGACATCTAAATCCCGCGTGAGCATTTTGTTATCGAGCTCATTGCCCAAAGTCACTTTAGGCAAAAAGCGATTCAATAAAACAGCCGCCTTGGACTTGATCATCGGCACGGCGACGGAAAGTTCTAACATGGGGGCGCTGGCGATGATGCCCGCACACGCGATATCGGGATTGCGAATTAAAGTCTTTAACTCAATCAAACCACCCATCGAGTGGCAAAATAAAATCACCGGACCTTTACGCACTTTTTCTTGGATCATCACTTGGTCTAAAAAGATTTTGTAATCGCGACAGTAGTCGTCGAATTCGGCAACATAGCCACGATGTCCTTCCGAACGGCCGTGGCCGCGCAGGTCCCAGGCATAAAAGTTCCATTTGTCGTTTTCAAATGCTTTGACCAGGCGGTGATAGGATTCGGAATGCTCACCATGTCCGTGGGTGATAATGATTGTTCCCTCAGCGTCAGGTTTTTCCCACGTTTGAAAGAACAAATTGATGTCTTGGTAACCCTTAAAGAAGCCTTCAGATCGTTTGTACATACATCACAAGCTTGCCGCGAGTGAAGTCGGGGGGCAAGTCAAATCAGGCCACGGACCACGATTGTGTCGGTCGGGTTTGGACTTTTCTCCGTATAATCCAGGTTGTAATGGATTCCTCTAGATTCTTGACGACGGAGGGCGCACTCGACCGAAAGGTCGGCGACAGTTGCGATGTTGCGCAGCTCTAAAATATCGGAATGGATTTTCATGTTTGAATAGTACTCTTTGGTTTCGGCCAAGATATTCTGCAAGCGATGTTGCGCGCGCGCCAAGCGTTTGTTTGAACGCACAATCCCCATATAGTTCCACATAAGGCGGCGGATTTCGTCCCACATGTGATTGATCACAATCATTTCGTCATCGTTAGACTCTTCAGGGTGAGTCCATGGTTTCGGATTTTTTGCATATAGTTTGTAAGAGCTCCAGCGCGAAATAATCTCCGTCGCGCAGTTGTGAGCTGTGGTCAGGCACTCCAGCAGGGAGTTTGAAGCCAAGCGATTGGCCCCATGCAAGCCTGTGCACGCGGTTTCGCCGATAGCCCACAATCCCGGTATATCGGTACGTCCTTGCAGATCGGTGAGAATTCCACCACACAAATAATGTGCGGCAGGCACGACAGGAATAGGCTGCGTCGCCATATCAATGCCGTATTCTAAACACTTGTTATAAATATTCGGGAAACGAGTTTTTAAAAACTCACGATCTTGTTTGGTCATATCCAGGTAAACACATTCGGCCCCGGTCTTTTTCATTTCGTTGTCAATCGAGCGCGCGACTACATCTCGCGGCGCCAGGGATCCGAGCGGGTGGTACTTTTTCATAAAGGCATTGCCTTTGCTGTCAATCAACTCACCACCTTCACCGCGCAAAGCTTCGGAAATCAAAAAATTGCGGGAATCGCGATGGAACAAACATGTAGGATGAAATTGCATGAATTCTAAATTGGCAATCCGTGCACCCACACGATAGGCCATGGCAATGCCGTCGCCCGTAGCTCCGGCCCAGTTCGAAGTGTACAAATAGACTTTGCCTGCTCCACCGGTTGCCAGGAGCGTATTTTTTGCTAAAAAAGTATGCACCTCGTTATTGGATTTATCTAAAGCGTAACAACCGACACATTGAACGGGATCCATATCCTCGGGATCGACCTCTTTGTTGACGATCAGGTCGATGGCATAAAAACGTTCCATCAAAACAATATTTTGATTTTCGCGAACGCGCGCCAAAAGTGTGCGATGAATTTCTAATCCCGTTTGGTCCTCGAAGTGCAAAATACGGCGAAAGCTGTGCCCGCCCTCGCGCGTCAAGTCGATTTCAAAGGTTTCTTCTGAACCCTTTTTTTTGACGTCAAAATGTACACCCCAGTTTATTAAATCTTTAATGCGATCAGGAGCTTGTTGAACATGATCTCGGACAACTGTTTCTTTGCACAGTCCGGCTCCAGCGACCAACGTGTCTTGAATGTGGGACTCGAAGCTGTCCTCATCGGACATGACCGCAGAGATGCCCCCTTGAGCCATAGCAGAGTTCGTCCCGCCGGCAGATTCCTTGGCAAGAACGATGACTTTCCCTTGGGCTGCCAGTTTCAGAGCTAGGGCCAGGCCGGCAGTGCCGGAGCCAACAATCAAAATATCAGAGTGGTGAGTGCTCATAGTGGGGATGTTCTTACTCCTTTTACTGGAATTTGCAAAGGACTCTTGCTTGATTCTTATCACTTTCTAAAACTACAATGAAATCAAGGACTCGGCAGGAAGCCGGACCGTGCTGAAAGTGTCAAACTGTTCAGCTGGAATAGCTCAAAGGAAGAAGTACATGAAAGTAAAAATCATCGCCGTCATGGTCGCTGTCGCTGCACTTTTTATTGGTACAGTTTTGTGGCGCACGGACAGCTTTGTGTATGGAGATCGTATGAGTTGGGTCGAATCGCAAACGCGAACCCAGCTTGGGGCTATTAATTATTCTTTGGCGACCGAGCTAAAATCTTTGCAGCGGGTAGTTGCTAATCTTAACTCCGAAAGTTTTCAAAAAGGCAAAACCAATTGGAGTGCTTTGTCGCCGTATTACGCGGTGGCATCTTTTTCAATTTCTGGACAAGAGCTCGAACCGCAAGCCTTGGTTGTAAAAGAAAATTCAAAAGCGGCGACGTGGACCAAAGAGTTTGTAAAATCAGCTGTTGGAAATTTGCAAGGTCGCACATCAGAGATGCGTTATTTCATTAAGCCCTTCCAAGATTCGCAACGGGGTCGCTATGTCGCCGTACTTTTGCTTGAGGGCGCGCGCGCCTATGCTTTGATCGGATCCGGAGAAGCCTTTCAATCAATGATCGATGCCCAGCGTGGCGCTTTAAGTGCATTTTCAATTGTGACCTCAACGGGCCTGACGGTGGGGCACTCTATTCCAGAGTATTTGGGCACCATCATGCGTGATGATCCGGTTTTCAAAGACGCACAAAAAAGCGGATCCTCCCATGGCAGCAATACCTACCAGTTGAAAAATGGTGCGCTCTATGGAATGTACGAAATCATTCCGCAAAGTAATCTGTATGTACTGAGTTCAGCACCTTTGGCTGACACCATGAAGGGGCGCACGGGCTTATGGTGGCAATTTATTTTAATGGGTGGTGGCTTAGTCCTTGTTGCTGTCGCTAGCCTGCTCGCGATCGTGATGCCCTCTGAAAAAGAACGCGAAAAACTAGAACAAGAATTGTTAGAGGCCAAGGCAAAACCTGTCGTGGTGTCAACGCCTGAAAAAGTTATCGCCTTAGATCCTGAAGTAGCGCAAAAAGAAAAGCTCAATGCTTCAATGCGTGTCGCTTCGGCTTTGGCCCACGAAATGCGCGGCCCCCTGGCTTCAATTCTTGGCTATTCGCAAATGATCCTAGCTAAAAACCCGCAAGATGAGATCGCACAAAGTGCCGAATCTATTGTGCGCGAAACGCGTGGAGCACGCAGTGTTTTAGATAAGCTTCTGGGTTATGCTGGCGAGGAAGTGCAAGAAAAAAATTCAATGAAGCTGGAAGGTCCGATCGTCAAAGCTTTAAAAGCGGCAGAAGCTCTGCTGACAAATAAGGGTGTTAAGGTCACAAAAAACTTTCAAGAGACCTCAGCCCTGGATCTGCATGTGGATGCTCTCATTCGCGCTTTAGGAAATATTTTGCAGAATTCCGTGGAAGCGATGGAGCGGATGGCAAAAAAAGAAGTGAAGCTGGATCTTTACGAGGACGCGCAAGGAACTCACCTGATCATCGAAGATACAGGGGAGGGCATTGAGGCTCCCAACCTGGAAAAGATTTTTGATCCGTTCTTTACAACACGATCCTTTCAAAATCACATGGGCTTGGGCCTGTCTGTGGCTTTCGGAATTTTGAAAGAGCACAACGCCGACGTGCAGGTTGAATCACAACGAGGACAGGGCACGAAAATTTCGATCTTGTTTAAAAAACAGCAAGCGAACAGCCTTTTAAAGGCGCCAGAGATTACAGAAGAAAAGAAAGAAGAAGTTGTTATGGCCATAGATCTTCCGCAACTAGCACCAAAGTCTGAACATCGTGAAGAGGCCGAAGCCGAATACCAAGAGATCTTAGCCACGCAGCCACAGGTCACTTCACCGTTAGATGTGAATATCGACAAGCTTTTAGAATTACCAGAGCCGGGCGAGGCGTTGTCGTTTAACGACGATTTTTTAGCTAAAGAAAAAGGGGCTGTGCCAGCCGGAGCTTCCGCTTTCGATGATAAGGCCGCGACGAATCGTCCTACACCCGAGGAGCTTGAGGCTATGAACGATGATCCCATCGTGGCTGTGCCAAATTTTATTACGCCACCAACCACCCATGCTGCACAGAAGAGTTCTAAGTTGGATTCTTATCACGTTGAAATTCGTCGTCCCGGAAAGAGGCTTTAATTGAATATTCGTGACCACAGTTCTCAATTTTCCGTTTTCGTCTTTACCACGGATGTGGATCTGGGGGCGTCCGCGAAAGTTTATCTTTCGCAGGCGGGTTATGATGCTTTTTATTTTCAAGACGTACAGGTCTTGCAAGAGCGCGTGCGGGAATCCGCACCTCACTTGGTTGTCTTTGCGACGTCAGCTTTGTCGGGGGCGTTGAATGAATTTGTCAGTCAGATTCTTGCCCTTAACGACGAGATTAAGTTTATCGCCTTGGCACAAACATCTCAGTTTGATGTTTTGTCTCAGTACAACGATCATGGTTTTGTAGATGTTATTTCCGCCGAACCTGCAGCGCTTGAGTCGCGCATTGTGTGGGCTGTGGACCGCGCTTGTGAAAAGTTATATTTAACTTATCAAAACGAACAACTTTTTGATGAAGTAAACGAAGGCAAAGCGAAGTTAGCAGAAGCTCATTCTGCGGCGGTGCAAAGTATGAAAAAAGCGGAGTCTGAAAAATCTGTGACTCCGTCTATTTCGATGCGACTGACAGATTATCGGACTGTTGCTAGCAAAGAAGACTTGATTCAAAGATATTTAAACCACCTGCAAAATGGAGTGGTCTGTATGTTCTTTAAATATCTTCCTTCAGTGCGCTCTTTTGTTGCCACTCATGGGACGGGTGTGGCTGCGGCAGATATTCAGGGCGTGGGTGTGCAGTTAGAAACTGCGGATATGAAAGAGTTCGGTCCTCAGTTGACCTTAGGCCTTTTACCGAAACGTTTTTCTGACATGTTGATCGAAGCGTTTCACTTCAGTCCACCGAAAGTGCTGCCGTTGTATGCGCATAACAATCTGGAAGGCGTGTTTGTGCACTCTGGATCTTTAAGTTCTGGGGAAGTCACAACACTCAATGAAGAATTCGCCTTGATGTCGTTGTGCTATGCAAACTTTGCTTTAGAGAAAAAAGTCGACACCCTCGAGGTTCAAGACTTTGTGACGGAAGTTTTTAATCGCAACTATTATCAAAAAGCGATCGAGGAAGAAGTCTCTCGATCTCGCCGTTTGCAGCAAGCTGTATCGGTAGTGAAAGTGTCTTTGGACGATATTTATGAAATTGAATCGTCGTTGGGTGAAAACGTGCGCGATGAGTTGCTGAAATCGGTGGCGACGATCATTACTAAAACCAGTCGCACCAATGATATCACATGCCGAACTGGAGCCAACGAAATGGCGATGATTTTGCCTCACTGTTCGAAAAAAGGTGCGGCGCTGCGTGCGGAGCGACTGCGTCGAATTATTGAGGGAACATCGTTTATGGAAAACGGCATGAAGGTGTCGGTCAGTCTTGGAGTCAGCGAATATCCATCCCTGTGTGATTCAGCAAGGACTTTGGATGAATCGGCGACCAAGGCCTTGTTGCATATCAACGATAAAGGTGGAAATAAAATCTGCCTGTATAAAGCTCCAGAAAGTCATCGCCCTGAATTTGCAGTGGCGGCGGAATAGGGAAACGAATTTTGATGGAAATGTATCGACGCACTTTTGCGGAAATTAATTTAGACCACTTGGCGCACAACATACGTGTGTTGCAAAAGGCATTTCCCCAGAAGTTCCTGTGCCCCATGGTGAAAGCCAATGCTTATGGCCATGGAGACGTGCAGTTAGGGCGCTTTTTAGAGGGTTTGGGCATTGCGCATCTGGGCGTCTGTTTAATCGAAGAAGGCATTTTATTGCGCAAAAATGGCGTAAAGGCAGAGATACTAGTATTTCGTGGTTTTGATCGTGAGGGTGCTGAAAAAATCATCGAGTACCAGATGACTCCGGTCGTAAGTTCTTGGGATCATATTGAACATCTTGAAGCGGTCGCCACCACGGCCGTAGGTATTCACTTAAAATTTGATACGGGTATGAATCGTTTGGGTTTTCGCCCCGAAGAAGCACAAAAAGTATTTGATCGTTTATGGCAGAATAAAAAAATTCGTCTCAAGGCTTTGCTGACTCACTTATTTAACGGTGATGACGCCGAAAATCCGACCGGGGACAGTGCTCGGCAATTGCAAGCACTGGATCGTGTCAGCCAGATCTTTAAGCCTTTTAATATTTTCTGCCACTCGTTAAACAGTGCGGGTATTTTAAGTTTTTTAAAAATGCAAAAAAGTGCAGTGCCTGCGAATCATCCTTTGGCTTTGCAGGATTGGGGATTGCGTCCTGGTTTAATGATTTACGGATACAATCCATTAGCGGACCAAAGCTTTTGTGATCTGAAGCCCGTGATGAGTTTAAAATCCCATGTGGGTGTGTACCGGCATGTTAAATCCGGTGAAACAGTTTCTTACGGCGGTACTTGGAAAGCCAAGCAGAATTCTGTTATTGCTGTAGTACCGATTGGTTATGCGGATGGTTATCATCGCATACTATCTAATCAGGCGCAGGTGTTGTTTGCGGGACAACGTGTGCCCGTGGTCGGCACAATTTGTATGGACTATTTGATGCTCGACGTGACGAGTGTCGTACAAGGACAAGACTTGAATAAATTTAAAGATCAAGAGGTCACATTTTTCGGGTTTGATAACGCGGGTAATTTTTTATCAGCGGAAGAGCTGGCAGAAAAAGCCCGCAGCATCACTTGGGAAATGTTAACCAGCGTGGGTGAACGAGTGCCACGCGTATACAGCGGAGGCCGTTAGTGGCAAATCTATCGCAGACTTTGTTCAACGGCGTTTCCGCTCTTGGTGGATGGGTTTTAAATACCACTCGGGGCATGATCATCGAAGTAGGGCGCATAAATTTATTTTTTACAGAAAGTGTGCGTTTGATTTTTGCCAAGCCGTCGCGCTTTCCGGAAATTATTCGGCATATGGAATTTATCGGCAATCAGTCCATCGGCATTATCTGCCTGACAGGTGTGTTTACCGGCCTAGCTTTGTCCTTTCAGTTATATCTTGGTTTTAAGCTGTTCAATGCCGTCAATATGGTCGGGCCGACAGTGGCTTTAGGGATCACGCGCGAATTAGGCCCGGTGCTAACGGGACTTATCGTGGCAGCGCGTGCCGGTGGAGCGATGGCCGCCCGTCTGGGAACCATGCGTGTGAATGAGCAAATCGACGCGTTGGATGTGATGGGTGTTAATACCAAGCAGTATTTGATAGCCCCGCGCTTAGTGGCCGCTTTTATTTGTATGCCGTTGCTTGTCGCCGTTTTCGACTTTGTGGCCATGCTGGGCAGCTACTTTCTTTGTGTGAAACTGGTGCAATTAGATGAAGCGGTGTTCTGGCAAAAGATTGCCGACTTTATTGAGGTCAAGCATATCAATGAAGGTCTTATTAAAGGCATGATCTTTGGTTTGTACTTTGCGGTGATTTGCACTTATCGTGGGTTTAATACGACCGGCGGCGCCAAAGGCGTTGGTGATGCTACGAATGAAGGGGTCGTGCAAAGCATGGTCGGAATTATTATTTTAGACTATTTCATTACAAACTTAATTCGTTTTTACTATAACATCGCGGGGATTTCGTAATGAAAAATGTATCCGCAGTTTCCATTCGCGATTTAAAAAAGTCTTTTGATGGTGGCAAGGAATTTGTTCTGAAAGGGATCAATTTAGAAATTCCTAAAGGCAGCTTGACTGCGATTATTGGTTTTTCTGGCACGGGTAAAAGCGTGATGTTAAAACATCTTTTAGGTTTATTTAAACCCACTTCCGGAGAAATTGAAGTATTAGGCACAAATCTCGCCACTTTAAATGATGACGAGCTGACCAAGTTTCGTTGTAAGTTTGGCGTCCTGTTTCAATCAGCAGCTTTGTTTGACGATATGACAGTTTTAGAAAACGTCTGTTTTCCGTTATTTGAGCATCGTCGTGATTTGAAAGAATCCCAGGTCTTTCGTATTGCTGAAGAAAAGCTGGTGCAAGTGGGCCTAGAGTCCAAACATTACCACAAACTGCCCAGTCAAATCAGCGGCGGTATGCAGAAAAGAACGGGCCTAGCTCGGGCTCTCGCCCTAGATCCAGAAATTCTGATCTACGACGAACCGACTACGGGATTAGATCCCATTCTGACTGAAATGGTGGATAATTTGATTCTGAGTTCTCATAAAATTAAAGAAGGCACTACCTCAATAATGGTGTCACATGATTTGTCCGCCGCGTTTAGGATTGCGGACTATATTGCGATGTTAGATAGTGGTCGTGTTTTGCTTTACGGGACTCCAAAGGACTTCTTTGAAACAGATATCGAGCTGGTCAAAAAGTTCGTGAATAAAGGGATAAAACATCAATGAATTGGCTTCGCGCAGCTGAGTTTAAAGTAGGTATGTTAGTGATCGTGGTGGGATCTTTGATCGCCATCATGTCCATGCAGGTGAGCGATGACCCTTCATACTTGGGTCGTTCCAAAAAAGCTTGGTTCTTACTTCCGAATGCGGGGGGCCTGGTAAGGAACTCGGCTGTTCGCTCGGCAGGTATCCCGGTCGGCGTGATTAAAAATATCACATTGCAAGATGGTCAGGCCCGCATTGAAATCACTCTGAAATCAGAAATTCCTTTGACGACATCGGCGGCCGTTGAGGTCAAAGCGCAAGGGATTTTGGGGGACAAGCACGTCGAAGTATACCCTGGATCACCGACTGATCCTCCTCTTGAAGATAGCGCACAGATTTTAAATATCAAAGATGGTGGTTCGTTAGACAGTTTGATGACGGAAGTTTCAGATGTCGCAAAGTCGTTAAAAGTCGTTGCCAAGAATCTGGAAGAAGCGACTTCAGAAGATGGCACGCGTAAACACGTTCTGGGGCGGATCGTAAAGAACATTGAAACTCTGACCGGAGACCTCGCACAAATCACGACTGAAAATAAAGATAAAATCGGCGACATCGTGGACGACATTCACGGTATCACCTCGTCTTTACAGTCTGTTATGAACGATAAAGGTGACACGGGCTTAAAAGAAACCTGGAAACGCCTTTCCAACTCAGTTAAAAATTTAGACGAGATAACCACGAAAATTAATAACGGTGAAGGCGCCATTGGTAAATTAGTCAGTGACGAACAGACGGCCGAAAATGTGAGCTCTGCCATTGATGGTTTAAGTGGCCTGATGGACAGTGCTTCGCGTATTCAAACGGCGTTTGATTTCCGTGCGGAATACTTAGGTGATGTCGGTAAGTCAAAATCTTATATCGGGGTGCAAATCCAACCGGGTCTAGATCGTTATTACTATATTGCGGTCGTTGATGATCCAGCTGGCGTGGTCGAAACAACACGCACTCAAGTCACGGGCACGGGCGGTGGGGCGCCTTCGGACTATACGGAAGTGAAAACTTATCAGAACAAAATCAAATTCACGGTTTTATTTGCTAAAAACTTTTGGGACCTGACCTTGCGTGGAGGTTTGATTGAAAGCTCTGGCGGCTTTGGCGTGGACTACCACTTCTTCCGTCGTAAGCTGAAGTACTCATTTGAGGCCTTCGACTTTAGTAAAACAAATATTCGCAGCTCGTTGTCCTATTCGGTCTATCGCGGTGTTTATGTTACCGCCGGGATCAACGATGCCTTGGATAAATCCGGCGCTCGCTCGGGGTATCTGGGCGCGGGTCTTTTCCTGACCAACGACGATCTTAAACTTCTCTTAACCAAAGCGCCCTTCTGATTATGTCGGGGGGCTCGGCAAGTAACCAAAGATATTGGCTTATTAAATCCGCAACCAGGATTTTGGGCCCTTATACTTTGGCGGAGCTTACCGAGCAGCTGAAGACCAAGCAAATTTCGGTCATCGATGAAGTTCGCCAACCCGATGGGCGTTGGAGCTATATCCGCGAAAATCAAATGTTTATGGATATCGTGCAAAGCCTACGCGATGAGGCTGATCCGCATTCAGAGCTGACGATGACTCACTCGGTAGCTCAGCATACGGCGATCACTCGTACGGACGTGAATGTCTCTGACGATTTAACGCCGACTCCGATTTCCAACCAACGTCGTCATGATGATATGAAGGACGTGACTTCAAGTGCTGAATCTACGGTGTCGCGTGGGGGATTGCATAAAGCAAAAAGTTACGCGGCCTCTTCAGATGCACGGGTGCAGGATCGGTTGCAGAAAAAAACTGAATACTTGCGTTGGATGTTGTTCTTAGTAGGGGTCATAGCGGTTGCCGCGATTGTTTTGATTCTTACACAAAAAGAGAAAAAGAAAACGCTGGGGTATGACGAATTCATGGCGCAAGCTTTACGGTATAAAGCACTTGGCCTGTATGAAAAGTCTTTGCAGTCCTACCAGAAAGCCAGCAAACTTCGGGAACCCGACAGTGAGGCGCAAATGCAGATGGCGCCTGTCTTAATCTCTGAAGACCGCCAAAGCTTGGCGGGAAGAAGAATCCTTGAGCAGGCTTTAGGTAAAGATGGTCGTCCGCGGGCTGAGGTCGTGAATGCTTATCTTGGCATTGCCGTTTCCTATATGATGGATGGAGACATGAAGCCAGCCGAAGACACTTTACAAAAAGTTCTCGGTTATGATCCTTCGAATATTCCTGCGCAGATGAATTTAGCGATCATTCGATTAAAAAGAGGCGACAACCGCGAGGCGGCACAAACTTTTGATGGTATCTATCGCAAAAATCCTCAGTCGGGTTTAGCGCTCTTTGGTCGGGCCTTGGCTGTCGTTGAACAAGCGAAAGCACAGCCTGAGCCTACGATGTTGCAAAATCTCGTGCGCGATATTCAGTCCTACGTGCAACGCTCGGGATATTTGCGCCAGGAGCTTTTATTATTTAATATTTATGCGCAAAGTTTGTTGGGTGATATTGACGGCGTGAATCAGTCGGTGGTTGGCTTCCTTGTCGAGCTTCCCGGTCAGGCCGTGCATTACACTCATCCGTTATTTGTCGACTGGCGCTTTACGCAATGGGATTCTTTAGAAAAGTACTGTAGTGAGATTTTACAAAAAGTAAATATTCATCCTGAATTAAAGGCTTTCCGTGCCGTCTGTTTAATGGAAGTAAATCGCTTTACTGATTCTAGCAAAATCTTAGAAGAAGCATTGGCCGAAGCCCCGAAAGACCCATACATTTTGATGGCGCAAGCCAACTTTTTGAAAAAAATTGGTCGTATCCCTGAAATGCACGCGATCTTGAAGTTGCCCGAGTTGCAGAACTTGACGGCCAAGAATTTACTATTGGGTGAAACCTGCATGCAGAACAAAGATATTGCCTGTGCGCATGGGGTTTACAAATCTGTGCTTGAGCGCGACAAAAATAATATCACGGCTATTTACGGTTTATCTTGGGCGATGACCCAAAATACCCAAGAACGTCGTGCTGCCTACGAGCAGGTGCGCCTAGGACTGCAGAATGAGCCTAACTATTTACCCTTGTTAGAACTGCGAGATCAGATGGAGAACGAACCATGATGTGTGTTCGATCTCTTTTATTTTTTTCTATGTTTTTAACCCTGGCTTCTTGTAAAGAGAAAATGCCTAGCTATCATGCCGAAGAATACCAGGAGATTAAGTACGAGGACCTGCCTGAAGACATTAAAGTTCCCACAAAAATTTGGGAACTGGTGGAGTTTAAAAGTGCTAGTCCCGATGCCGCCGATGCGCATGGCGGAGGTCATGGGGGCGGGCGCGCGGCTTCTGCGTCGTCAAAAAATTTAGTATTTTCTGATTTGCAGATTTTTTTAGTAGAAAAAAATCCCGGAGTTGTCGCTGGAGAAGCGGTGAAGATATCTTTGCCCAAAGGCGGCGGGACGGTGGATTTGTCGCGCTTTATCAGCAACAAGCAAGGCACCTTTTATGTCGGCTTTGAATTCCCAGAATTTGCCGACGTCGAAGCAAAGAAAGTTATTTTCATCAGCAATACAAAAAAACGCCGTATTGGCAATCAAGTCTTTGGTGCCGGCTGTAATCAGATTTTGGATATCACAGACAGGTTTATGCAAGAGATGAAGGGCGAGGGGCTAAAAGTAAACACCACGCAAGAGCGCTATGTCAGCGTGATGGGTGGAACCTTTTTGTTTGCAGCACAAAAAGGCTCAGATGTTTTTTTAGCACAAGTGACTTTCACTAATCCGCAACAAGCTGCACTTTTTTGTGGGGCCCCGTAAATGGAAAAACAAACTGTTCAAAGTCTAAAAGACAAAGATGCTGTCGACACACTTTTCTTAGTTAAAGACAAGGCCGTCGCCACCGGCAAGAATGGCCGCCCTTTTATGGGGTTGCAAGTGGGCGATGCTACCGGTTCCTTGGATGCACGAGTCTGGGACCGCGTTGATGAGCTTTCTAAAGAATTTGAAGTCGGCGATATTTTGCGTATCAAAGGGCAGGTGCAGCTTTTTCAGAATCGCAAACAATTGATTGTCCATCGTTTGGAACGCATAGATTCGTCGACAGTTAACTTTGAAGACTTCATTCCCAAAGCCTCGCGCAGCAGCGAAGACATGTTCCTAGAGCTTTTGCAAATGGTCCGCACCATGAAGAACGATCATCTTCGCCAGTTGATTTTAGACACCTTAGAAGATCCTGAAATTCGTCCGATGGTCTTAAAAGCTCCCGCTGCAAAATCGATTCACCATGCGTGGTTGGGTGGACTGCTAGAGCACATTCTGTCGATTTGTAAAATCATGGATTTTATGGGCTCGCATTATCCGTTTTTGAATCGGGATTTATTGTTGTTCGGCGGCATTTTTCATGACATCGGAAAATTGTGGGAGCTTTCTTACGATAACGGTGTTTCCTACACCGATCGCGGTCGTTTGGTCGGGCACATGCAGATTGCCTGTGAGCTGATAGACAAGAAGGCGTCTCGCATTCTTGGTTTTACTCCGGAATTACGTGACATCTGTAAGCATATTATTTTAAGTCATCATGGCAAGTTAGAGTATGGCTCGCCCAAGCGTCCAAAATTTATGGAAGCTATGGTTATCGCGATGGTTGATGATTTCGACAGCAAGGTGAGCACGCTAAAAACTTTGATGGATAATGAACGGGGATCTGGTGAAAAATGGTCCCGTTATAGCGACCTCTTCGACCGCTATTTTTTACTGGAAGATATGAACGAGAAACTGAATGATTAATGCGGTCTATGAGCTTTTGCGCACTTATAAAAACTACGATCCCGCGGCCAAGTCACTTTGGGAAATTGCTCTGCTTTATCCCGGGCCGAAGGCTTTACTCTTCCATCGTATCGCGCACTTTTTCTATGCCCTGAATCTATTTTTTATCGCGCGCTTGTTCGCAGAAGTTTCTAGATTTCTGACTGGCATTGAAATTCATCCGGGGGCGACGATCGGCCGCCGTTTGGTGATAGATCACGGCATGGGTGTTGTGATCGGAGAAACCGCCGTGATCGGCGATGATTGCATTATCTTTCACGGTGTGACTTTGGGGGGGCTGAAGTTTGATCCGGTCAAACGTCACCCGACGGTAAAAAATAAAGTTTTAATTGGTACTGGCGCAAAAGTTTTGGGCCCGATCACCATCGGAGAAGGTGCTTTGATTGGTGCGAATGCCGTCGTGATCAAAGATGTTCCACCGGCGGCCACCATGGCTGGGCCCTTGGCACAAGAAAAGTAGGGAAGATGAAAACACTTGAGCAATGGTTTGCAGAATACGGTGAGAGTCATCAAAACCGCACCAATCAAGCCATTCATAAAGTGTGTGTGCCCTTAATCTTTTTTTCTGTGGTTGGTTTTTTGCTTTTGATTCCTTACTCTTTAGGTCCCATTCGTGCCGGTGAACTGATCATTGCCCTGGCTTTGGGGTGGTATTTAACCTTGGGTCCCAAGGCTTTCGTCCTGATGTTTGCGCAATTACTTGTGTGCTATGCGGCTTTTTATGCAATGGGTCATGTGGCTTATCAGCTGATTCCATTGCTTGTTATATTTGTCCTGGCTTGGATCGGGCAATTTGTGGGGCACCAGATCGAAGGAAAAAAACCTTCATTTTTCAAAGACTTGCAGTTCCTTTTGATTGGTCCGTTGTGGGTCCTTAAGGGGCTGCTGAAATAGGGGCTCGCTTTCTCATCCGGTTTTCATGACTCAAAACTAATATTAAAAGCATCGCTTGTCGCAGCGCATTTCTGAGATAATGAAATGGAGTTCTTAATCTAGCACGAAAGGAGTTCGGCTATGAAACAGACAGAACCAACGCAGACGACTCCAACTTCGAACACACATCAAGGTGAGAGCAGCGGAACGAATGCTCCTGTTCGCAAACGAAATCGTCGTCGCCGTTTACCAGCTTGGTAAATGGGTTGAGGCCTCCCGATAAACTGGGGGGCCTTTTTTTATCACTTCGCTTGCACTCTCATTTCTCTTTCAAACAACTTTCGTCCATCTTTCATTTGCTGCAAAAATTTTCGAAAAGCTATTCATTCAGCGCCAACTCTTTTAAGTCTTTAACTCTTCACAGGAGTTATTTTTATGCAGAGAAAAGGCAAAGTTGCTCGCTTTAAAAGACAACGCAGACTTCTTACCGAGCTGCCAGGCATGGGCAAAGCCGGGGCCCTGGAAAAACGCCCTTATCCCCCGGGCCAGCATGGACTGCGCCGTCGTAAGTACTCAGAGTTCGCACTGCAATTAGAGGAAAAACAAAAGCTAAGATTTCACTATGGTCTGCGCGAAGAACAGTTCAGTCGCATGATCAAAAAAGCCAAACGGGGCCAAGCAACAAACTGGGTGGATTCGTTGGTGAATTTGCTAGAAAAACGTTTGGACAACGTGGTGTTTCGTTTGGGCTTTGCGACCAGTATTCCAGCGGCCAAGCAGTTGGTGTCGCACGGAAAGGTTTTAGTGAATGGCAAAAAGGTCAACATCGCCTCACAGATCATCAAGGTTGGCGATAAAGTGACTTTGCGTTCTGCCGCTTACGAAAACCAAGTGTACTTGCAGGGCAAACAAAGCCCGCGCTTGCCTTTGCCTTCTTTTATGGTCAAAGAAGACATCGGCGGGGCAGAACAAGGTCGCCTGACTGACGAGCCGAACATTGAAGCAGTACCCTTTGCTTTCGAGCCGGGCTTGATCATCAGTTACTATTCATTGAGGGGCTAATGAAGACTGCTAAAATAATTGCGGCGGAACAAATCGCTTTTGAAGAAGTCACAGAAGAGTTCGTTGCTTTAAAATTGCATGACGAAAAGTTCGTGATCGACATGGATACTTTGTACGATCTGGCTTTTCGTTCTGCGGCTTTTTTGGCTTTCTTGGAAGAGAGGGAATTGGAACGGGGGGAGGGCCCTGAGCGTGAAGGCGTTTGTCTTTGTTCTGACTTGAAGCTTCACTAGGATCTTGGGCGCGCGACGGATTTCGGTTGGGAGGGGGAAGCCTTCCCGGCACTCCGATCGACACGCGTCCTTGCTCAATTGCCGCCCGCTGCGCGGGTTCGCGCATCCATGCGCCGGCAAAGGTCGATCTCCGACCGGCAATGCTTCCCCCTCCCAACCGAAATCCTCGTGTCTTGAGTCTCTTATTCAATTTTTGATTCATGACTTATCCCTATTGGTTGGTTTCTAAGGGGTTAATTCAATACAGGGACGGAGACGCCTTTTTTTTGTGGGGGCGAAAAGGCCAGAGTGCTGTCGTTTTTTGTATTGAGACAAGATCGTGGGTTTTGTAAAAGTTCCTATGGCGGATGGGAGTGGCTTTCGGGTATGGTTTGGGAGCTATTTCTTTTCTTGGCCGGGGGGCTTTGGTGAAATTTGTTATGGGGCTTTTAGGGGTTCTGTTTTTTTCTTTGTTTTCCTTTGCTTCTGTAAGTCGTCAGGCTCAGTTGAATGAGTTGTATGCGGTTTATAATCAGCGTTTTGATTCTTCGGGGAAATATCATGCGGATCCGCGCAAAGCTGAAGAGTTCATTAAGGCTCAAGAGGCTTTTGTTGCTAAAATGGCCAGTGAAGGGGCTCTTCAGCAGATTCTTGTGGTTGAAAATAATTACGATGCGAAGCTGTGGGTTCGCTTGTTTGTTTTGCAGGATGAAAATCAGAAAATCTTAACGGTGTACTGGGACCAGGGAAAATACATAGATCGTGAAGTTGAAAGTTATTTGCGCTTTCGCAATCTGCAGGCCCTGGCGGAGGGTCTTAAGTTTGTGCCTGTTTTCGATACCCACGCAATTAATATCAAAGGATATTATTTAGCGGCAGAAACTGGTGGGTCGTTGCAATTCGTTTATGCTCTTAATGCTAAGAACAAACAATATGCTGCCAAGAATGCCTTTCTTTTGAAAGAGCAAAATCGTTGGGTTCTAAAGACTGAAGATAAAAAAATTGTGACTAAAGCGCGTTTGGATGTGTGGACTCAATGGTTGCCACCCAATGGCGGTGTTAAGTCCATCGAGTTTCAGTAGGTGAGTGTTATGGTGCACGAGGGGGTTATTCTCTTCTGCGCCCTTTGGCTTCAGGAACACCATCAGCAGGGTTTTCCGGCCACTGATGTTTAGGATATTTAATTCTTAATTCTTTGCGAACTTCCGGATAACCATTTTGCCAAAAGCTTTCTAAGCTGGAAGTCACTTGCACGGGGCGGAAGTTGGGTCCCAGTAAGTGCAATGTCACCGGGATCTTCCCCTGATACACTTTCGGAGTTTGCATCATACCAAAGACTTCTTGAATACGTACTTCGATGTAGGGATTTTTATCCAACGGATAATGCACTTTGATTTTGCTGCCGCTGGGCACTTCGATGCGTTCGGGAATTTCTTTTCTTAACTTTTGCACCAGATCTTGCGGAAAGACACTTTCAAAAAAGAACACTAGGTCTTTTTCGATCACCGTCTGCATTTTCGTTTCACCTAGGCAGGCTTGTGTAAAGGCTTCTAAAACAAAGGAACTGCGATCCAGGGCAGTGCCTTCTTGTTGCTCTAAAAAATCCAGACGTTGCCAAAAGCTTGCTAGATTTTCGTTGCCCTTTAAGACCAAATCAATTTTTTCGCTTAAGATTTGTGGCAGACGAGCCGCAATATCTGCAGGACTTGCCGGTGATAAAGACGGTTCATCCAGGGCTAAACCGAAGGCTGATCTGTATTCCCGCGCAAAGAACTGCCCCTTGTCTTCGTTAAATGTCACGTCTTTGATTTTGACGATTTCTTCTTTGAAGGTGTTTAAAATAAACTCTTTATCAAAGCCACAAGCTAAGCTGACTACGGTTTCTGCGTCCGAATTTCCTTCGACACCGTTTAGGGCAACAAAAAATTCAGAATTCTTTACCAAGCTTTCAGATTGCAATTTTACGCCGCGGCCGCCGACCATCAAGGCACGATCGGTTTTGCCACGCCGACGACAAAGACGATCTGCATAGGCCTGTAACAGAATTTTTTTTGTTAGAGTGTGATCATCTTCCTGGATGCCGGCAGAAACTTTGATGCCTTTTAGGTGCCGGGCAAGGTCCGCGATCTGTCGCGCAGACTGATCCACTGTTTGCAAAGCAAAGTGCGAAGCCTCACGAGGTGCGCGTTTGTCTTTGCGGAAATGTTTTAAAACTTCTAAGCGCGCAGCTAAATCATTTTCTAAATTATCACCTAAGAAAGAGTTGATGGCCTCTTTTCTTAAGATATCACGTTCTTGCAATAACGCCGCTAGCATCGAAGAGAGTTGGACCGCATTGGCTTCCATGCCGACCAGTATCAGTTTGGCCAAACGCACCGGCAAAGGGAAATGTAGAATGTGTCGGCCTAAAACCGTGATCCTGTTGCCGTTATCCAGGGCGCCAGAAATTTTTAAAAAGCGTTCGGCATTTTGAATCGCCAAAGCCGGTGGCTTTTCAAACCAGCTAAATGCGCTAAAGTCCGTCACACCTTGCGCACTTAAAAATAATAAACTTTCCGTTAAATCAATGCGCTGAATTTCTGCCACTTCGCTTTTGCTAAAGGACAGCTCGTCCATTTTATTCCACATGCGATAACACACACCTGGAAACTGGCGGGCCGCACGACCTGCACGTTGAATGGCACTAGAAAGACTGATTCGCCCTAACTCCAAACGCGAAAATCCGGTGCGATGGTCTTGTTTCATACTTTTCGCAAGGCCTGAATCAATGACCGTATTTACACCATCAATCGTCACGGAAGACTCGGCAATATTAGTGGACAGAATCACGCGTTGACGTGAACTTCTTTGCAGGGCTTTTCGTTGGTCTTCGATGTTCAAAGATCCGTGTAAAGGTAAGACCTCAATGTTCTTGCTATCTGCCCAGGCCTGTATAGTATTTTGCGCACGATCGATTTCACCGATGCCTGGTAAGAAGACTAAAATGTCTTTAGCACTTTGGGCTTGAGCTTCCTTCACCGTGGCAAAAAGAGATTCATAAAAAGCCGGAAAGGTTTGCAGGGACTGGGAATTTTTTTGATAGCGAATGTCTAACTCAAATAACTTTCCGGGAACACTGACGACAGAACCGTTGCCAAGATAGGCCGAAATCTTTTCAGCCTCTAACGTTGCAGACATGACAAGGATCTTGATGTCGCGTCCAAGTTCTTGCAGTTCTCGTAATAAGCCTAAAGCCAAATCCACGTGCATTGAGCGTTCGTGAAATTCGTCCAAGATCACTAAATCAACATCTGATAACTCAGGGTCGTGGATCATCTGCCGGGCTAACAAAGCTTCGGTCATAAATATCAAGCGTGTTTTGTCAGAAGTTTTATTGTTGAAACGAACTTGATAGCCAATTTCCTGGCCGACTTGCCAGCCTTGTTCTTCAGCAATGCGGTGAGCGGCGGCGATGGCGGCCATACGGCGCGGCTCGAGAACAAGAATTTTTTTACTGACGTGTTTAAGCAAAGCAGGGGGTAAGCGAGTGGTCTTACCAGCGCCAGGGGCCGCGGTGATAACTAAATTGCTCTCTGACTTGAACTTCTCTTCAATCTCCGCAAGAAAATCATCAATAGGTAAAGCAATCAGCGATGCCATTTTATCCCGGATAGACTAAAAGCATGAACTCAGCTTTTTCCACGCGCAGATTAGAAAGCAAATATTCGATGTGGCCTTCTATGACAGTTTCTTCTTCTTGGGAAAGATTCAGAGTCAGTAAGAAACGACGATTTGAAAAATGCTCTTTCATATCCATTAAAGTTTTCTTTAAACGATAAGGAGTATCCATCAGAATGATCGCACGCTTTTCTTTGGTCAGTTCTTTAAGGGCTTTGCCGCGACTTTCAGTTTCCGCAGGTAAAAAACCACGGAAAACAAATTCGTCCAAGCGTTGGCCACTTAACGACAGAAGACCCATCAGTGCAGAGGCACCTAAGGCGGACTTTACCGGAATATTTTTTTGCCGGCACAGGCGAACAATGTCAGCCCCGGGATCACAAAAGCCCGGCGTGCCACAGTCCGAAACTAAGGCCACATTTTTGTTGGCGCATAATGGAATCAAGGCCGCTTTATCTTCAGGGGTTGAGTGCTCGTCCAGAACTTCATAAGTTTTGCCAGTGATTCCATGAGCACGAAGAAGTTTTGAAGCCTCCTTTGTGCTTTCGCAAATAATCACGTCACAGGATTTTAAAATCTCTAAGGCGCGTAAGGTGATTTCTGAGGTATCGCCAATGGGAGTTGCAACAAGGTGAAGCATCAAGATTCCTTCTGTGACAGCAAAAAGTTCATAATACGCGGCAGATTTTCTGGTGGCTGAGCTTTGCCGGCATGGGTGCTTTGAAAAAAGATCATCTCCACGTGCGGGCAGAATTGCGCCAGGTGCACCAAGTTTACCGGCTCGTTTTCAAAGAAATATATTTTTTCGTAATTGTCTTTGTCAGCTTCGATAAAGTAATCCGTTTTAAATTGCGCATCATCCATGCTGCGGTGAGGTTTTAAAATTAACTTCGCTTTATCGTGCAGTGGGAAACCCCACTGCTTTAAGACTTCCAATGAACCCTCACCCATGCGTTCGATATCGCGGCCCGTAAGATAAGCTATTTCCGCACCGGCGTTATTCACGGCCAGGGTGAATTCCAAGGCGCCGTCATAAAGATCGTCGAACTGCAGATAGTGATTAGAGAAAAAATTCTTTTGCCAATATTCACGGATGGCGTCTTGAAACTCTGGATGGTGTCCGTCAAGGCCTGCGCGCTGTAAGGCACCTTGAATTCCCCAGTCGGTCTGCAGAGTTTTAATGTTTTTAAATAAGGCCACTTGTTGTGGAAAACGTTTTTGATTTAAGGGTTGTGCTGCGAAATCCAAAAGGATGCGTTGCAAACGAGGGCTGACATCAAACAGTGTGGAGTCCAAATCAAAGACGACCAAACTTTTTTTGCCCTGGGTTGTGAACTGCGAAATATTAGTCAGAATTTCACTTAACATATGGGGCCATCTAGCCATACAAGTCATTTGAAATCAAAGACTTTTCTTGCGACAAAGCCGAGCAGATCTATTATGATTTGAAAGTCATCCGTGAAGCTTAAAATGATTGAAGGTGCATATGGCAGCAGAAGGTAATTATCAGTTTTTAGTACGCGAAGTTCATGTCGACTCTTATGGGCATATTAACAATGCGACCTACTTATCCCTGTACGAAGAAGCTCGCTGGGAAATGATCACGCCACGTGGTTATGGGTTTGCTGAAATTCATAAATTAAAACAGGGTCCCGTAATACTAGAAGTGAACCTAAAGTTTTTAAAAGAAATCCGTCTGCGCGAAACGATTACTATTAAAACCACTCTTTTGCATTATGCCGGCAAAGTTGGGCAGCTAAAGCAAGAGATGCTCAAAGAAGACGGCTCTGTTGCTAGCGAAGCAGTGTTCACATTTGGTTTGTTCGATATCAAAGCCAGAAAGTTAATTGAGGCGACTCCAGAATGGAAGTACGCTCTGGGCATTTCCTAAGCTGCGGGAAATGCCACCACCGAAAGATAGAATTTACCTTTGCCGGTTGTGAATGGAATCAACATGCCGGCTGAACCCGCGGGACAAGGGGATGTCTGCTGCGCGCCCAGGATCACGCGAGGGACTGTCATCTGCACACCATAGTTGGTGATTTCCGCTTTGGCGTTACCAAATATAATATTATTGATTTCGCCCACGGCATCAGAGTTGTCAGCATTGATTTCAGTTTGTTCTTCCATCAACATCGACGAAACGACTTCAAGATAGCTGCCCTTATCAAACGAGATGCATAAATAGCCCTCGAAAGAGTTACTCTTAATATCAATCACAGAAGACACTTCGCCCATGAATGGATCGCTTGGGGATTTTGGAGTCGCTTTTTCCATTTTAATGGAGCTGACGCCGAACTGGGCTAGGACCTTGGTCGTAGAGCCAATCACCGCGTTGATCACACGCACATCGACGGCATATTTTGCTGCCGTCATGGCTGTTGGCTCTGGACTTTTTTCGGCGGTCTGGTGTTGAGAATTCAGAATGTTCGCCATCGCTGCGATAAGATCCTCGGGGGCCACAGGTTTCTTAAAAAATTTTGATTTGCGCAAAGATTCAGGCAAATCAGAGACCTCTTTATTAGAGACGACAATGACTTGAGCTTCCTGAGTATTTTTATAGGTGTGGATGCCATAAACGAAGCCACCATCCATTAAACGGGGGACTTCCGTGTCGATCAGGACCATATCAAATTTTTGATTTTCAGATTTAATAGCCGCTTCGGCACCGTCTTTTGCGCGGATTAAAACAGCCGAGACATCGGTGTTTTCCAAATGCTTCGCAAGTGGTTCTTTTACCAATAATTCCAGTTCACGGTTGCTATCTACGATCAGGATGTTTTTTCTAGTCTTCATTTGTTGCTTCTGTATAAAAACCATAAACCATTTTCAATTCAAAGGCATCTATTGTTAACGAACAGTAATCCTGAAACTCATCGGCTTTTGTGAGGCGGGCTTGAACAATATTTGTGTCTAAAAGTTTGACGAAAAATTCCAACTATTTTCTTACAAACTGTTTAATATCCTACAGTTAAGTCGGGTCTTGATTGCGCCGATAGGTTCTTTAAGGAGAAAGAATATGGCAAAACAATATTATCTTTCTAACAACGGGACGCACTTAGGTCCTTACACTCGCGAGGCGGTTCTTAATAAGATTGAGACGCAAGAGCAACAATGGACAGACTATGTCTATGACGAAAACGTGGGTGAGTGGGTGATGTTATTAGAGCACCCAGAGTTTTCCATGAAACTTTCTAAAAAGAATTTCGACAGCGTTCATAAAGCCTATGAAAAAGCCGCTTTGCCGGCCGTCTATAGGGACAAAGAATGGTTTATCCTTAAAGAAGGAAACAATTACGGTCCTTTCAGCCAGTTGGAATTGATCCAAATGTTGCAAGAAAAAACGCTTTTTGAATACGACTATGTTTGGCAGTCAAAAATGCCTGCTTGGCAGCGCGTAGTCGATGTCGAGGAGTTTTCATCGCAAAAAATTCGTGAAATGAAAGAATCCAATGATGCCGCAGTTTCGGAAATCTTTTTCCGTCGTCGTCATGCGCGGGCCGCTTACGGAGCATCATTGATCGTTCATAATAACAAATCAGTTTTTCGCGGACAGGCTTTTGAAATTAGCGCCGGTGGAGCTGGTGTGATGATCGACAACCCGAACTTACAACCAGGACAATCTTTATTCTTACACTTTCAGCCGGGGGACGGGGTCCCACCATTTAATGCCGTTTGCCAAATTGTTAGCAAGCAGTTTGTGCGAGAAGCGGCCGCAACGGCGGAGCCGGTTAAGTACGGAGTAAGATTTACGACCCTAAGTCAGTCAGTCCGAGATTCGATCAAAAGCTTTACGACAAAAGCCGCTTAAAGTTGGCAGGAGATTTTATGAACAAGTTCTTGGCTAAAACCACATTGATCATCGCTGGATTGTTTTTGGGAGCTTGTTCGTCTAGCGTCAACTTTGATCTCCCAGCAACGTCTGACAACTTTGCGCAAAATATCACCTATAACAATAAGGTCGATATTTTGTGGATTGTCGATAACTCCTCGTCAATGCTCAAGCATCAACAAACGCTTAGCACGCAAGTTCCAGACTTGGTAGAAAAGTTGAACTCTATCAAAATGGATTATCACATGGCAGTTATCACATCCAGCATGGGTGGTGCGGCGCCAGATGGTGGTAAATTTATTGGCTCACCTAAATACGTGACGGCATCGACGCCGAACTTGATTAGCACATTGCAAAGTCGGATGATCGTTGGGGAAGCTGGAAGTAACAATGAGCGCGGTTTAGAATCGATGGAAAGAGCTTTGTCGGCCACTTATCTTGCCAACGAAGGCCAGGGGTTTTTCCGCAATGATGCATTATTGGTCGTGATTGCGCTGTCTGATGAAGACGACAAGAGTGCGGTGTCAAACGCTGTAACCTATTATACTAATTTTTTGGATGGCATTAAAGCTCCCTGGGTTGATGGCAGTCGTTCGTGGGTTTTTAACTTTATTGGGGTGATCCCGACGAGTTCGAATTGCAGTACCTTTAACGACTATGCAGAATCAGGTCTAAGATTTATCGACTTAGTGAAAGAATCTGGCGGCGTGCAGGAATCGATCTGCAGCACGAATCTTTCTACGGCGGTTGGTAATATTCGTGCCCGTATCTATCAGATATTGACGGATTTTAAATTAACTAAAAGACCCGTTATTGAAACAATTAGCGTGATCATTAACGGGCAAACGGTGCCGCGCAGTACTGTCAACGGTTGGGAATACATCGAGGCTAGCAATTTGATCCGTTTTTATGGTACGGCCGTTCCTGCTGCTGACGCGTCCATCAAAGTTGATTTCAAACCTAAAGACGCAAATTGATAATACAGACCCTGGGCTTGCATCAATTCAGCATGCGAGCCCACCTCTTTAATTTCCCCATGGTCTAAGACTACAATTCGATCGCACTGTTCAATCGTCGACAGGCGATGCGCAATAATAATACTGGTGCGGCCCTTGGTAATTTCCTTAGTGGCTTGTTGAATAATATGTTCGCTCTCTGAATCAATATTTGCAGTGGCCTCATCCAGAATCAGAATGTCAGGATTAAAAGCCAGGATGCGTGCAAAAGATATCAGTTGGCGTTCGCCGACAGATAAGTTGTTGCCTCTTTCTTCTACGGAACTGTCCAGACTGCGCCCAGTACGCGTTAAAAGATCGCTATAGCCGGTTTTATCGCAAGCGCGCTGGATTTGTTCCTCTGAAACTCGCGCGTCGCCCAGCCCGATATTGTCGCGAACCGTGCCTCGAAAGATAAAGTTGTCTTGCTGAACTACTCCGATGTGCTGACGTACGTTGGTACGGGGCAAAGATTCTAGGGGATGACCGTCAATGAAAACCGTGTTTTCAGGGGCATCATAAAATCTCTGCAGCAAGGCAATAAATGTCGATTTGCCACTGCCGGTGCGTCCGACCAAAGCGATGGATTCCCCGGCTTTTATATTTAGATCTATATTCTTTAAAACAAAAGGCAAACCGCTTTCGTATTGAAAGTTCAAGTCTCGGATTTCAATGTTGCCGCGGACTCCAGCTAAAGGCTTTAGATCGGCCTGTTCCGTCTCTTTGCTTTCGTCCATGAGTGTGAAAATGCGTTCTGCGCTGGTCAGCGAATTTTGGAATTGCTGGTATTTTTCTAAAATTTCGCGCAGGGGTGGAATAAAGTCTTGTATGTTCATCAAGAAAGCCACTAAGGCGCCAATTGCGATTGAGTTTTCGGCACTTAGTAACCCACCAAAGTACAGCGCCGAAGTGATCGTCGTGGCATTAAATAAGTTCATTATCGGCTGCATCAGGGCATAGCGCCGGATTGAGCGCATGTTGGTGTCGCGATAGTCCTTTGACAAGGTGGAAAACTGTTCACGGTTGCGCGCCAAGCGGTTGTAAAGCTGAACAACTTTAATGCCGTTCAGATTTTCCGCAAGAAAAGCGTTGATCAGGGACAACTTTTTCTTTTGTTCGCGCAGAATTTCGCGGATGCGATTGCTTAGGTAAAACGATGCCGCAATAAAAAAAGGCGCAAGGATCAGAGACACCAACGTCAACTTCCAAGAAATTAACGTCAACGCGACCACCACGGAAACAATAATTACCATTTGTGTGAACACTGAAATCACGCCCTCACTGAAAAGTTCACCCAAAGACATGACGTCATTGGTTAACCGTGTG
>JABWCO010000164.1 GCA_013360185.1 Bdellovibrio sp. | reverse complement strand
CACCGGGAATGCCATTTGCCCAGTCATTGATTCGATAATAACGAGCATAGTTTCTTCGCGTCGAGCACTGAGAGAATGTTCACGTTTGGCCGTTAAATTCTCATCGCGTTTATTCAAATTCCAATTGATAGTACCCAAAGTTTTTGCAACATCCACGACAGGCAATAAGAGACCGCGAACGCTCGCCACTTTGCCAGCTCCGGAGATATTCGTGTAGTCTTTTGGTAAAACACGCACGATCTCACGAATGGAGTGAATCGGTAAAATGTATCGAGCACCATCCAAAGCCACAATAATGCCGTCCGTAATTGCCGTGCTTAACGGAATCGTCAAACGAAACGTCGTGCCTTGTCCCGCTTTTGAATAAATATTAATTTTACCATTGATTTTGTCCAGGTTTGATTTGACCACATCCAAACCGACACCACGCCCTGACAAATCCGAAATCTTGTCGGCGGTCGAAAAGCCGGGGGCAAAGATATATTGGAATACTTGATCGTCAGGAAGAGTTGCAGGATCAATACCCGCAGGTACGATACCTTTTTCAACTGCTTTTCCTAAAACTTTATCTCTGTTAATGCCGCCACCGTCGTCCACGATATCGATGATAACATTACCACCGGATTGTTTCGCAGAAACCACAACCTTCGCAGTCACAGGTTTGCCTCGTTCCATGCGCGTTTCTCTTTTTTCAACTCCGTGGTCCATTGAGTTACGAACCAAGTGAACTAAAGGGTCACCCAAAAGTTCAAAGACTGTTCTTTCAACCTCTGTTTCTTCACCGATCAATTGTAAATCAACCGGTTTATCCAGAGCGATAGACACGTCACGTACGATACGTTGAATTTTGATAAACATGGATTTCAATGGTGTCATGCGAATGCTTAGTGTTTTTTCGTAAAGCTCACGCACACCTTTATCCAATTGATCAACGATGGCTTCCAAACGAAGATTCACACCACTGCGCACAGTTTCGTCATGCACCAATTGATTTTTTAGAACCACAAGCTCACCGACAGCATCAAGAACTGAATCGACCCGGGCCGTATCCACTTTGATCGCGCTTGTAGGTTTTGCGTTCGGTTTATTGCCGCCACCGCCGGAAGAAGACTCTGCCGCCGCCGCTTTCGGCGCCGCTGCTGCCACAGTGGGTTTTGCCACTGGCGCTGCAGGAGCTTCGGACACAACTTTTAATACAGGCGGTTCAGCCGCAACAACGGGAGCTGGTGTCGGTGCTGCTGGCGCCTTGGCTTCGTGAGCATGAAATTCGGCTTGTTCTTCTGGAGAAAGCTGAGACAAAAGCTCTGCCAAAAGTTCGTGATTTGTAAAGTCTTCCTCACCGTCTGCCACAGGAGCTGCCGCTTCAGGGGTTGCCGTCGCAAAAAAGTCATCGGGAACTTGCTCTTTAGGTTCTTCAATTGAAACCGCGGCTTGCGGCGCAGAAGTTTCATGGCGTTTGCTTGGCTTACCGGAAAGACTTTCCGTCAGCTCAATCAATTGCTCACGAAGGACGGTTGTGTCCCAAGGGTTATTTTTGCCGTGCTGTAAAGAACCGATGCGATTTTTTAGCTCGTCACCGGATTTCAAAAGAAGCGAAATAGCATTTGAATTCACCAATTCTGGGCGTGAACGCAAAAGATCTAAAAGATCTTCCATCACGTGGGCAAACTTAGACAGATCGGTTAATCCCACCGCGGCGGCTCCGCCCTTGACGGAATGGGCGACACGGAAAATATCAGTAAGATCCTTTGCAGGCTCTGAACTGTTTTCCAGTCTCATCATATATTCTTCATACTGCTCTAGCATGAATGCAGACTCATTTAAAAAGTCCATCTGCAGTTCTTCAAAAAACGCGTTGTCTCCGCTCATGTGTGCTCCAATTTCATTCAAAAAATCTCAGACGTTTTATCGGTTGGTACCCTTAATATCTATTTACACCGTTGGTCCAGAATGAGATCAAACCAGCCCATCGTCCCAGTTTGTTACAAAGTGAATGTGAGGCCGAATATTTTTGCTGCGATCACGAATTTTTCTTAAGTCCCCAGAGGTTTTTCTCGATGAGTAAGTTGTTAAACTTTATTGACGACTGCGAAAGGCAATAAGATGAGCGATATTACTAAAGCAAAACCGGGCCAATATCTTACGTTTCAACTGATGGCAGAACAATATGGTGTTGCAATCGAAACAGTGAGAGAGATCAACCAATTCGGCGAAATCACTCCTGTGCCACGCACTCCTGATTACGTTAAAGGTGTGATGAATCTTCGTGGTAAAATCATTCCCGTAGTAAATCTTCGAATCAAATTCGGTATGGATCCACAAGACACAACTCGTGACACTTGCATCATCGTGATCGACACAGAGATCGGCCAGGTTGGTATGATCGTAGACTCTGTTAAAGAGGTTGTTGATCTTCAAGAAAGTCAAATCGAACCTTCACCAGTGCTGGGCAATGAGCACGCGATGTCATTCGTTCGCGGCATGGGTAAAGTCGATAACAAAGTGGTTATCTTGGTGGATATCGTTTCTGCGTTCTCTGCAGATCAAATGGGTCAAATGGCTCATTTCTCTCACACTGAAGAAAAAGCAGCTGCTTAATAGTTCCTTAAGATTAAAAAGAAAAAGCCCTTCAGTCACTCTGAAGGGCTTTTTTGTTTTGTAATGTCTGAAAACAAAAACTATCTGACAGAGTTCGTTGCACTTCCCGTAGCCGAACCCAAGCCATAAAGAAGCCTTTGGTCGTCTTCTACCTTTTTCACCTCTGCCTTGGTGATACACTCTTTAATGTGAATAGCAGCGCTTGGATTTTCTTTTCTATAATTTTTCATGTCCTCGGACTGATTTGGATCAGAAATCACAAATCCTGTTTTAAGTTCGCACTTCTGTGCGCCAGAACCCGTCTTTGCAGCCCGACACTCATTCCATTTAGCTCCATAGATGACTCGGCCATCTTTGGTCATTCCTGGGAATGAATCCACTGCCACCAAAGCCCCTGATTTATCTCCGATGAAGAAAGATCTTTTGAGCTCTCGATCATAAAGGTGAACCCCTTGAGGTCCACCGGCAGAGGAGGCTCCCAAATAAGTGACTGGGGCCTTTTTCCCGTCTCTGGCAAACCCAAAGATAAGTTTAGAGGCACTAAATCCTGTGCTTTCGACAAGCTTGCAGTCCTTTAAATTTTCTCCGAACTCATAGATTCTTATCCCAGAATTTTTTTCTTTATCCTTCGCAAACAAAGGTTGCGCGGCGAATTCTTTGCCATCCTGAGAAATCATAGGCAGCGTAAATGCATTTCCGTCGCTATCTTTGAGGTTATCGCACATGTAGTTCCGCGAGCTTTCACTGACCTTGGAGTAACTGCCATCCGCGTTCTTTTTAAACTCTACTTCCATATTCTTTAAGCTGGCTTGTCCCTTCTCTGGGTCAGGCCAAGCTAGGGAGCGAATTTTTCGCGAACTATCCGTACCCCCAGGAAGTTCTGCCGCCGTGGCGTAAAAGCCTGTCATCCCACCCTTAAACTGTTTTTTTGCATCCGTTTGTTTTTGTAAAACGTCGCGCAAAAGATAGTGATCCCCATTCGTGTCGTTCACAAAGCGCCACGTTCCTTGCACCGGAAAGGCTTCAAGTGCAAAGTCTGTTTTGTAAGCAATAGCTTCTTTGCCGCCACCGCCTTCTTTGTCTCGTAGCTCCATCACTGTGACGCGAGTTAAGTGGTCCCCAGAAAGGGATCTGATCACGTATTTTCCATCAGGACTGATACGCATGTAACTGCCCATCGGAGGTCCACTCGGGTCCCCGTCCTTATTCGCTTTTGCTGCGACCCCAGTAAAAGGAACATATTCATTTGCTGGAATGCAATTGTTCGCTAAGGCTGGCGCTGACATTAAAGTTCCCAAGACAAGTACTTTAGAAAGGGTCTTCATTGACTAATTTCCCCCATATATTGGTCGATATATTGAGACAATGTTTCCGCAGGCAACACACCAATCATGCGATGAGGATTGATCTTTCCGTTACCAAATACAAAAACAGAAGGGTAATGAAGTGTTCCCTCCATCATATACAGATCGATGGATGCTAACTTTCTGCCCTTAAAGTCGACATCGATTTTTTTTGCAGCCGCTTTGGCCTCTTTTAAATCGACTGACGGATCCAGTACTGGAATGAACTCTAAGTTCTTTTTCTTTGCAACATCACGAAAAAGTCTGAACTCGGTCATTGAATAAGCCATTTTCGGCGACCACAAATAGATAATCCCTTTGGCCTTACCATCTAAAAGTTTTGCCAGATCCTTGTCGGTAAAACTGGCGATGGGACGTTTTTTATCCTGTTCGAACAATACCAACCCAGCGCCCTCGCGGATCTCTGGCTTGGTACAAGATTTTGAATTCCAAATATAGTCTTTAGATTTTTCAGAGGAAATATAGAAAAGCTTCGCTTCGTTTCTTTCGGAAAGGTGCAGTTCGTACCATTGCCCTGTTTGCTTTGGCGCACGGAAAGTTTTCGTCATTGAATCTGCGTCTATCACTCGTGTCCACCGAGGGCTTTTGCCAGCAAACTCTGCTTGAATGGTTTCACTGACATTTTTTTCGCAAACAATTTTTTTAAATGGAACTTCTGGCAAAACCGTATTGGCAGAATAAGCTCTGGAGGTCATAGCCAGGGCTATCAACAAATAAAACTTCATGAACACCTCACACACAGATTTCAGAATGTCATACCCAGGATAATGAGGCTATTATTAATGAAATGGCTGGGCCGTTAAAATGAAAAAACCCCCGGACTTGTCCCCAGGGGTTTTACTCTTTGAAAAAATTTATTAGGACTGAAGTCTGGGACTATAAAGCCATCGCTGCT
The DNA here is from genome assembly GCA_013360185.1 of Bdellovibrio sp. GTDB lineage: Bacteria > Bdellovibrionota > Bdellovibrionia > Bdellovibrionales > Bdellovibrionaceae > Bdellovibrio. The sequence goes on along the minus strand of JABWCO010000164.1, from coordinate 5,206 downwards.
TTAACGATCGCAGATGAGTCAATACCGTGTTTGCGGTAAAGCTCTAGGGCTGTGTAGGCACTTTGGCCGAATTCACCGTGCACACCTAAAGACTTCAATGTGAATGACACATTTTCTAAAGCCAAAGCATGGGTCAACATTTGTCCGAAGCCGCCTAAAACTTGGTGATCTTCCACCGTGACTAAGCGCCCGCCCGTTTTAGCCAAAGCCCCTTTGAAGGTCGCAACATCGATATGATTTACACAGGCTGAGTTCACAACAATGGATCCGATCCCTTTGTTTTCAAGCTCTTGAGCAGCCAACAAAGCTTGCGGAATCAAAGATCCGGTCGTTGCAAGAACCACGGATTTATTTTTTCCTGCGGTGTTGTCTGCTAGAATTTGTGCCTTTTTTAAGTCATACGTTGCACCCGCAACATAGGACTTAGGGAAGTTTTCCCGACCTAAAAAGAAAACTGCCGAGTGAGGAACTTTTCCTGCTTTATAAGACTTCGCAAAGTTTTCCATCACGGCAGACATCAAAGCATCTGCTTCCTCGCTGCAAGACAGAGAGTACACATCCACGTGAGGAATCGAAGAAATCATCGCCAGATAACTTAACGCTTGGTGGGATGCTCCGTCGGCGGCATCTTGAAAACCCGTGTGCGAAAAAACAGCGATGATCGGTGCTTCAGATAGTGCACCCATCGTCAAAGGCAAGGCTCCTTTGGTAACACCAAACTGTGCAAAGGTATCCACCACAGGAATATAACCTAGCTTAGACATGCCTGCTGCTGCTGAAATCATATTACTTTCAGCGATACCGACATCAAAAGAATCTTTGGGGAATTCCTTGCGGAAATCTGCGACTCCTGTCGATCCCGGCAGGTCTGATGTCACGCTGACAACAGGTAAACCCGCTTTGCGCGCGCGAATCATCGCAGAAGCGATACCTTTTTGAATTTTCTCGCCCGAGTCTTTAACACCAGAAGCTTTGATGTCTGCTTCCCACTTGTTAAGCTCTTCAATCCAAGAGTTATAAAGACTTGGCAAGGCCTCACCATTATAAATTTCACTTAAGAAAGCTGGTAATTCAGAAGGGCTTTTTAAAGGGAACCCATGGCCGCCACTTGCTGATTCGGCCGTCTTCTTGGTCCCAATACCTTTCACTGTTTTTGCGTGAATCACCACCGGAGCTTTCGGATTGGCTTTGGCTTGTTCAATAGCTTGAACAATCACGTCATAGCACTTTTGCAAGTCGTTGCCTTCAGGCAATGAAATGACGTTCCAGCCCAAAGGCTTTAAAGAATTGAAAGTGGGAGTCATCGAAAAACTTTCGGCATCGATACGTCCAGAAAGTTTCGTATTGTTATCGCTGATGATCAAAACGTAAGGACCCATTTTTCCTGATTGCGCTAACCTCGGCCATTGCGACCCCTTGAGTTTGCGGGAAGGCTGAGCCCAAAGGACCGTTAGAAATAAAGACACCCTCTGGGAAGCAGTGCACTTCACCGTGACCCGTCAGACCACTTTCAAGGGAACGGAATTTTTTTAAGCTGTCGATGGTCAGCCCCGCCATTTTGTAGTTGGCCTTTAAAGCATATAAACCATTTTCGCAGTGACCGGCATCATTCACGATGTGAAACAAATCATACCATTGCTTTTTTTCCTGCGCCGCCAGGTCAAAGACGTGCCCATGCAAAGCCGACATCAGCTCCGCCAAAGCCGCGGGACCACCATAGTGTGAAGCTGCGCCTCCCAAAACTGCGTTCATGTCCATCAACGAAACTAACGCACGTGTCGCCCGAGGATCCACCACTGGTAATTGGCGACCGTCCTTCGTTTTAATAAGAGTTTTAAATTGAGGCTCCTGAGAAGGATTCCCCGCGAGTTTTAATTTGATTTGAATCGGTTCTGTCATAGTATAAAGTTTTACTCTGGAAGATTAAATGGGTAAAGCTAAGTGAAAGCTTGCCGGGAGCGTTAAGTGGAAAAACTTTATTCTCACAATATTCGCGACATCTTGAAGGTGGAATTGCACCGCCATTTGGACTGCTCGGTGCGTTGGAGCACCCTTATAGAGCTTGCGCCCCAAGTGGGAATCCCCCTGGCCGCCACCTCCCAAGGACAAAAGGAGCAATTTTTAATTACCAGCCCCATGCGCGATCTCAGCACCGTCCTCAACAAATTCTTAAACGCACAAAAAGTTTTAGCCAGCGAAGAAATTCTGACTCGCATTGCTTTTGAGGCTTGTGAGGACGCCTACAACGATGGCATACGCGTCTTAGAGCTTCGTTACGCACCCACTTTTATTTCTGACGGCCATAAAAACTTAAGTTACGAAAAGATTCACAAGTCCTTGCACAAAGGTATCGAGATGGCGCGCAAGAAGTATCCGATGGCGATCGGCTTAATTTGCATCGTACAAAGAATTAAGTCCTTCCAGATCGCACAAGAAATTGTCGATTTCGCCATCGACCACAAAGACAGCTTTATTGCCTTAGACTTGGCCGACAACGAAAATGCAGCCGATCCCAAAATCTTTGCGCCATTATTTCAAAAAGCAAAAAGCAAAGGCCTGCACATCACCGTGCATTCGGGCGAAACCCCGGATCCACGTTCCGCGCGCTGGGTGCAGGATAGTATTGAAATTTTGGGCGCTGAAAGAATTGGGCACGGGATTCAAATTGTGCGCGACACGATGGTCATGGATTTTGTGCGCCAAAATAAAATTCCCTTGGAGGTCTGCCCGATCAGCAATTATCTTACGCAAAGTTTTGCAACCTATGAGGAGCATCCGATTCGCACACTTTTAAATGCCGGCGTGCAAGTCACGATCAACTCGGACGATCCGGGGGTTTTCGCGACCACGCTGTCGGACGATTACGAAGTTCTGCATCGCGTGCATGGTTTTACCGCCGCCGACTTCCATCGCTGCAATCAAATCGCCTTTGATGCCAGCTTCATCGCTCCTTCTGAAAAAAACAGATTCATGGCGGAGTTTTTCGGATGAAGCCGGTTGAAAAGTTGCCATTGCAAGAAGAACTTTTACATCTCATGCGCGAAGACGAAGTCGTGCGCGAAGCCTTGGCCAACACAGGGGAGCTTTTTCACGGCTACCACCCGGCAATGGAAAAAGTGCACCTCAGAAATGCCAAACGACTGAAAGAGTTGATCGAAGAAAACCAAGGTTTTCCAACCATAAAACAGGTCGGCGAAGAAGCCTGCATCGCGGCTTTACGCTTGGTTTTACACGCGATCAGTTGGCCTGATTTTATGCGTGCCCAAGAGGAAACATTGACGGCATTAGCAAAGGCCGATGAAGTGCCGAAGTCTTATGTTGCGATTTTAATTGATCGCATTCGTTTTTACGAAGGGCGTGCACAGGTGTATGGCACCAACGCGGACTGGGACGAAAATGGTATCTTGCGTATCAGCGAAGTCGAAGACCCCGATTCTTTAGATCAACGCCGCAAGGAAATGGGACTTGCTCCCTTGGAAACCTTAGTGATCACTCCTCAAGATGGGGAATATCACCCTCCAGATCCTGCCAAGCGCCACCAAGAATTCATCGCATGGACTTACAAAGCCGGATGGCGAACTCTTTAGTTCGCCCACGCTAAGTCACCCAGCAGACCATGGTCCGTCTTCCCCTCAAATGGTTGTGTATAAAGACGCAATAGTTAAAAATTAAAGAGACGACATCTTATGTTTTACCTCGAGGGATCATGATTTCAAAAAAAAATTTGTGTGCTTGTTTAGTCGGGTTTATGGCGCTGATTGCTTCTCCGGCATTTGCGAATGTTTTAGGAAACATGCAAACCTTCGCTCCAAACCCTGACTCATTGGTCTTTCAGAATATCCACGCTTCACAAACCCTAGAAAAAAGTTATTTCAATATTGGTTTTTTTGCCGCCTATGTAAGAAACGAACTCAGTGTGTACGATGACTTGGTGACACCGCAGTACATCTCCTACAAGGACAAAGCGACGACTTTCGATGTGATATTTGCCTGGGGCGTGACTAAAAATTTTGAACTGACCTATTCCCTGCCTGGATATTTCAACCAAGAGCCCGACAAAGGTCAGGGACAAAACAATTTTATCTCTGAAGGCATGAACGGCCACCGCATCGGATTTAAATACAACATTTCACAAAAACGCACAGGGGGTTGGGCCGTGGCGGGCTCCGCTGACTTAACTGCGACCGAAGACAATCCCTACATCGGAAATTCCCCTGCGCCGATATGGAATGCGGAGTTAATCTATGACCAAAAGGATCGTGACAGCGGATTTGGCGTAAATTTAGGTTACCGCAAAAGAACTCCCGGTGATCCGGCAGCCAACGCCTATTTCTTGCCGATCAGCGATCAGCTTTTAGCTTCTGCAGGATTTGTGACGGGCCTATCGACCAACTGGCGTTTTCATATTGAGCTATTTAGTTCTTACGGCCTGAAAAAAGAAAACCATCCCGAACAAAAAAATATCAGCTCCCTTGAGGCATTAATCGGCGGCAAATACAAACTTATGCGTAATTTGTGGTGGCATTACGGAGCCACTGCGGAAGTTATGCCAGAAGGCTTGGCTCCTGATTACCGCATCTATACGGGCATCAATCACTTCTTTGGCTTCCCGGACAAAGCGGCTTCGACGGAAGCCCCCGTACCGACTGGCAGTTCTCTGTATGTACAACCTTACGACATCAGTGTTGCGCAGAATGAGCGACAAAAAATCACCGTCACCGGCGGCGAAGGCCCCTATGAATACGAATTAACACAAGGCCTTGGCTACTTCGATGAAGAAACGATGGAGTATGTGGCCGGAAATGATCTGGGCCATGATGAATTGATCGTCAGAGACGCGCGTGGCGCCGTGGTAAAAGTTCCCGTCACTGTGCGCGAAGCGCCTCCGGAACCGACATCCACTATGACGATCTCGCCAACCGAGGCCACAATTTACACTGGTGGTATCGTTAACTTCACGGTGACTGGCGGCACCCCACCTTATACAGCTGATTTGGCTCCGGAGTTTTTCGGCAGCATTTCAAGTCGCAGTTTAAAATATCGTGCTCCGATTGATCCGGGTTCTGTAGAGGTCACCGTTCGCGACGAACGCGGTCAAACAACACGAGCGCACGTTCAAGTGAATGCGATTCCAAAACCCACCAAAGCCTTAGTATTAAAAAACTTAAACTTTGTTTTTAATACCGCGAAATTGACGCCGGCAGGC
>JABWCO010000163.1 GCA_013360185.1 Bdellovibrio sp. | reverse complement strand
CGAAGATGGCATAGGCTTCAATGGTCGTCGCCCGATTAAAGATCCGTTCCGTGTGGGGGAAGAGGTCGTACATGATGTGCACTATTTTAAAGTATCCGCAGGGGAATTGCGTCTTAAAGTAGAACCTTTCGCGATGGTCAACAACCGTAAGTCCTACCGCTTCGCAATTGAAATTAAAACCAGCTCTTTATTTGAAACATTCTACAGCGTTGATGACCGGGCTGAAACCTTTGTCGATTACGAAACTTTGGTGCCCAGTGTGTTTCAAATGCACGTGAAAGAATCCGGGCAATTGCGTGAAGCCAAAATGTTATTCGATAATGAAAAAAACACGGCGACATTCTGGGAAAAGAAAGTGACAAAAGAACACGGCGAAGAAGAAAAACGCCAGCACTGGGATATTCTCGAATATACACAGAATGTTTACAGCGCCATTTTTTATATGCGTACCTTTCAATGGGAAACAGGCAAAGAATATGCCTTTCGTGTTGCCAACGATAACGAAAATCTTATTTTTTCTGGCAAAGCCTTACGCCGCGAAGTCTTAGATACGAAACTAGGTCCGATGAAGGCCATTGTGGTTCAGCCGACTTTTTTCCTAAAGGGAAAATTCAAACCGAGCGGCGACAATTTTATTTGGCTTAGCGATGACGATCGTCGTCTGATCCTGCGCATTGAGTCTAAAATCAAAATCGGAACTCTTATTTCCGAAGTCGTTGAAATAAAATAAATACGTGGGGTCCGAACGGCTCGAACTAACGTTGAGAATCGTTTTGCAGACGTTGGGCTGCGAGTTTTTCGATTTCCTTGGCTAAGATAAGGTTTTGCGCAAGGACTTGATAGAAGTTCTGTTGTTGTATTTCCAGCAGCACCGAATCTCTTTGTGTGGTGACGGTCGCAGTTCTTTTTCCGCCGCTCATCAGTAAGGAGATTTCGCCAAATGTAGATCCTTGGCCAAGGACATTGATGTTTTTGCCTTTTTGACTGACCACCACGTTGCCTTGAATCAACACGTAACAGGTGTTTCCGGTTTGGCCCTCGTGAAAAAGAACCTGGTTTTGGGGAGCCTGACACAGGCGTCCGCTAAATATCAAGCTGTCTAAACTGTCCGTGGGTAAGTCCTTAAAAAATGCAGAGGAGTGCAGTGCTTGCAAAACCCAAAAGCGATGTTGCAGGCTTTGCGCCTTTTCTGACTTAATTAGTTGATCAAATTCTGGCAAATGGCGAACTCGCAGAAGCTCACAAGGCATGGTGCTGATGACATCAGCGGATCGAGCTTGATTAAGTAAAAATCCACGTTCACCAAAAATCGATCCGGCCTCCAGAGCTGACATCAGTTGGCGGCGTTTTTCATCGAGCACACGATAAATCGTGGCCTGGCCCTTTAATAAAATATAAAGATCCCGATCTCGGGCTCCGGCTTGAGTGATCCGCATGTGCGCCGGCACCTGCACAAAGTCCGCCTTTTGCAACAAGTATGCAGATAGTTGCGGATCTAAAGAGCGAAAGAAGGGGAGATCTTTTGGCAAGGTGCCTTGATACTTCAGCGCTGTTATTGCTTCCGACAGGTTTTTAAGTGAAACGTCCTCAACTGTGGCATTGGTAAAGTACGCGCGAAAAGACGGGTTGAGCAATATTCCTTCCTGCACTAAAAATTGCAGTAAAGCGTGAAGTTCGCGAAAACTGACCAGCCATCCCTGACCTAGATAAAACTGCACTAGACTTTCAATGCTGCCCGCATTGCGAAGAACATCCAGATATGAATACTGCAAAGAGTTCAATTGAAAATGGCGACGAGTTTGCAAGACCTGCACGGAGCCACCACCGCCTTGGTGCGGGGCCAGTTGCAGATCTTGAAGTTGCAGGCGTTCCTTTTCAATTTTCATCCCTGGATCTATCGGCAAAATAATCTTACAAGGCAACCGCACCAAGGTCGGGAAAGAGGAACCAGACTCGAGGATTGCCAGTGCCTTCGCATACAATATAAGCATGGTCATGACCAATTGCCGACATTTTAACGGATACAAACCGTGCAGTAAAAACACTGATTGCAACAGCTCTTGCCCAAGCCAAGACCCTGTGAGTCTGGCAATTCTAATTGTGCATCTCGGGGCACTGGGTGCGGTGGTGCGCAGTACAAGTTTACTAAAAGCCATCAAAAGAAAATATCCAGGGGCGATGATCACGTGGGTGACGGATGCCCCTGCACATCATTTGCTCAAGAATCATCCCGGCATTGATCGTGTTCTGACCACGCAAGAAAGTGATTTGTTGCAACTCTCTGCCTTGGAATTCGAAGTGGCTTTGGTCATCGACAAATCTTTAAAGGCCGCGGGCGTCGTGCAACGGACCACGGTGGATCAAGTCTGGGGCTTTAAAATCAATCCCAAAAACGGCGCAATTATTCCGGCCACCGAGGCGGCACAGGAACTGTGGAGTTTGGGACTAAGCAATCAGAAAAAATTCTTCGAAAACAACAAACCTGAAACACAGTTGATGATTGAGGCTTTAGAGCTGGGTCCTTTTCGAAGAGATGACTATTGGTTGCCGCTTACGGAAAAAGAAACCAAGCAGGTGCAAGAGCGCCGGCAGCAATGGCTGCGAAATAAAAACAAAACACAGATCCTGGGCTTGAACACGGGTTGCAGCCCCGTGATTCCTTACAAAAAACTTTCGATTCAATTTCATCGACAGATTATTGCGCGAATCCAAAATGATTTTCCTGACACGGAAATTGTTTTGCTCGGAGGACCTGAGGACAGTGAACGCAATCAGCAAATTGCACAAGATTTGCAGGTGATCTCCTCGGCCACAGAGGCTGGACTGCGCGATGGTCTTATCAGTGTGGCCGCTTGTGATATAGTCCTAACCGGAGACAGTCTCGGTATGCACATGGCCATTTCTCAGAGCAAACAAGTCATCGCCTGGTTCGGTCCGACCTGTGCCCACGAAATCGACCTCTACGACAGAGGCGTAAAAGTTCTTACGCAGGCGCCCTGCAGTCCTTGCTGGAAGAGGACTTGTGAAAAAAGCATAATGTGCTACGATCAGGTCTCGCTTGAGGAACTAGTTAATGCCTTTAAATCTTGTCGTACAAACCGCCTTTCTTGGGGATCTTCTGCTCTCCATACCGTTGTTGAAGAAGTGCCGGGAGCAGTGGCCCCAGCATAAGCTTGTGCTTGTTTGCCGCAAGGGTTTGGGCGATTTTTTTGTCAAAACGGGCATCGTCGATCAAGTTTTCGAAATTGAAAAAGGCAATGGCAAAACCTATTCGCATATTTTAGAGCATCTTCGTTATGCTGAAATCGATCATTTGATTTCTCCGCACGAATCCTTAAGAACAGCCTTTTTCTGCGCGCAAATAAAAGCAAAACACAAAGTCAGTTTTAGCAAGGCGTGGAACTTCGTGCTGTTTTCAAAGCGCACCAAAAAGAATTTACAGCTGCCCGATGCGATGAGGCAGCTCAGCCTTTTGGCTTGCGAAGATGCGGTCTTAGCCGAACAGCTTCAGCAATATGCAAGTGCGGAATCACCCTACACTCCAAACAAAAAGGGACAACTTTCTGCTCCTCCGGAGTGGGCGTCGATGAGCCTGCGTCATCAAGTTTTAGAAAAGACTGAAATCTTCACAGCTCTTAAAGAGAAATTTCAGCTTAAAGGATTTGAGGACGGCAAAGCCATCCTTATATTTCCTGGGAGCGTGTGGGCGACCAAAAGATGGACCGAAGAGGGTTTTATCAAAACTGGCCAAACCTTGGCGGCAAAAGGTTTTCCCATCTATGTGATGGGTGGACCTGGGGAAGAGTCATTGGCAGAGAAAGTCGCTGCCCAAATTCCGGGTGCGATTTCTCTTGCAGGTAAAACGAAAATTATTGAATCTGCGCAACTTATCGCCCGAGCGGCACTTTTAATTGGTAATGACAGTGCTTCGACGCATCTGGCGGCCATGTGTGAAACACCTCTGATCGCAGTTTTTGGGCCGACCATCTTAGAATTCGGCTATCGTCCGTGGTCCGCGCAAAGCTATGTTGTTCAGCGCGAAGGTCTGGCGTGCCGTCCTTGCGGAAAGCACGGTCATCACTTGTGCCCCATCAAAACTCACGAATGCATGAAAGGCATCTCGGCAGAAGACGTCCTGCGTGTGGCAGGATTTATTCTTCGCCAGTAAAGTCTTTCACGTTAATTCCGTACTTACGAATTTTACGCAACAAAGTATTCTTCGGAATGTTCGCCTGGGCGACGGTCTGATTGATACGGCCGTTATTTGCTTTTAAAGCACTCATGATAAATTCTTTTTCCATTTCCTCTTTAAAAGCATCAAAATCTAAGGGGCCGGAGTAGCCAACATGGGCCGTTTTTTCTGGCGATTCTTTAGGTGCTAAGCGAATGGATTCCGGCAAAGAATCGACGGTGATCTCATTTGAATTTTCGACAATAAACGCGCGTTCAATCATGTTTTCAAGTTCCCGAATATTGCCCGGCCAACGATAGGACTTCAACATATCCAAGGCTTCGTCACTGATGCTGTTGATCATGCGCCCGTGTTGTTTTGAAAATTTCTTAATGAAGTTTTGTGCCAACGGTTCGATATCATCTTGGCGATCGCGCAATGACGGCAGAAAGATCGGCATAACATTGAGGCGATAGAAGAGGTCTTCGCGGAAAGTGCCTTCTGCCATCATTTTTTCTAAGTTACGATTCGTCGCTGCGATAATACGCGTGGTGGTTTTTACTTCACGGGTGCCGCCTACGGGAGTGAATTTACGCTCTTGTAAAACGCGTAATAACTTAACCTGCATATCGGGACGCAGTTCGCCGATTTCGTCTAAAAATAGAGTTCCGTTGTTCGCCATTTGGAACTTACCAATTTTTCTTTCAATGGCCCCTGTAAAGGCGCCTTTTTCATGCCCGAATAATTCACTTTCCATCAAATTTTCCGGAATGGCTCCGCAATTGATGGCGACAAAGCTGCCGGATTTGCGAGGAGAGTTAAAGTGAATAGCTCGGGCCACAAGCTCTTTGCCCGTACCATTTTCACCGCGCACTAAAACTGTGGTGTCGACTTTGCACAGACGATAGATCAGGTTAAAGACCTCTTTCATTTTCGATGAACCGCCAACGATCTCGCTTTCGATGTCATCATCAAAAACAGGATTGGACATTACCAAAGAAGAAATCAAATCACGGGCTTCTAAACTTTTGCGCACGATTTCTGCCAAACGCTGCGGTTCGACCGGTTTTTCGACGTAATCGTAAGCCCCTTCTTTGATCGCCAGGACCGCGTCGTTCAAATTCGAATGTGCGGTCATCAAAACCACAAAAGTCCGTGGATCGTGTTCTTTGATCGCAGCTAAGGCTTCCAGACCATTCATTTCTGGCATCTTCACGTCCATTAAAACCAAATCCCATTGCTGCTCTTTGACTTTGTCCAATGCTTCTTTGCCATTGGTTGCCTCGTCGATGGTGAAATCGATTTCCGGCATCGTCGACTTTAAAATAGAAATGACAGAGCGACGCAGTTCCGCTTCGTCATCGACAATCAGAGTATGAAGTTTGTTGATCATGTAAGCACCTCGGTTTCAGTTTCTGTGTCTAATGGTAAAGTAAAGGCGACAGTGGTTCCTTGTCCTAAGGAACTTTCCATTCTCACCTTGCCACCATGCAGTTCAATAAAATACTTAACTAAGTAAAGACCCAGGCCTGTTCCTTTGGACTTTAAGTCCTGGTCGCTGCCGCGGGTGAATTTTCCCCAGACTTTTTCTAAGTCTTCAGGTTTAATACCTTCGCCGGTATCCTTAACGATGACATGAACGTGGTCTTCAGATTCTTCCGAGATCACTTCGATGCGACCGCCTGGGGGAGTGTATTTGATGGCATTTTCAACTAAGTTGATAATCACTTCTTTAATTAACGTGGTATCAAACTCTAAAGAAAACATCGGCTCCAAAGCGGTATGAATAGCAACATTCTTTTCCCGCGCTAAGGGACGCAGAGTGTGCAGGGCTTCTTCGATCACTTCGTTGATGTCACCGACTTCGGTGTGAATTTTAAAATCTCGAGATTCAACGCGCAAAACCTTTAAGATCGACTGGATATAGCGATTTAGTTCGTCACCGTACAGACGCAAGGAACGTAAATCCTGATTCAAATCTGGATCTTGATGTTGCGTTAACAAACGATCGACAATCGCTTGAATCTTCGCAATCGGGGTTTTTAAATCGTGCGAAATAAGACTGACGAAATTATTTTTCAGGCGCTCAAGCTCTTGCAGATATTCTTGCTCTTGTTGTAAGTGAAAGTTTTTCTGTTCAATCTT
>JABWCO010000037.1 GCA_013360185.1 Bdellovibrio sp. | reverse complement strand
TCCAGATTCAGTTCAAATTCGCTCATTAACCGGCGACCTTATCTTTGACCTTAGGGGTATTTTCAGACAACACGGTCCAAAGTTGCTCAATACGTTGTTCAATACGAGCATCGACCTCACCATAATTGGTTTCAACGATGCAACCGCCATCAGAGACATCTGCACTCGGTTCAAAACGAATGCGTTTGATAAATTCAAACTCACGTCCTGTTTCTTTTTTAAGTTCTTCAAGGAACTCAAACTGCGATTGGGAAACGTGGACGGTAATATTTTCTTCATCTTGCGACAAGCTGACCGAATCCCGCAGGATTTGAATCATGGCTTCGTTGTTACCAGAAAGCTCGGTCTTCGCTAAACGCGAGGCCATACGGAATACGAGCTGAATTAAATGCGCCTCATTAAAAGACGCTATTTCTTTTTTTAGATCTTTGATGGCATTCAGCAAGGTGTCCAAAGACTGCATTCGTTCTGCAATCTCGGTCGATACGGCTTCGAATGCCTGCTTACGACCTTCTTCTAAACCTAAATTGTAGGCTTCTTTGTAAGCCCCTTCTTGAATCTCTTTGAGCTTTTCAAGGGCCGCGACTTCAACGCGTTCTTCTTCAGAACCCTTTTCGACTTGATCAATGCCTGTTTGCACTCGCACGGCATCATTCATGCGGAAGTCGGAACCTTTGCCTTTTTCCGCTAAATAATTAAGTGCCTGCTCGGGCGTCCCCAGATCAAAGCGCACGGGGACGAACTCCAAGACAGTTTTTTCGGCCATCTCTTTTGAAAGGACCGATTTAGCAACACGATTGGCATTAGACCATTGCATCTTCTGAACCACCTCTTGAGATTAAGATCTTGCCTTCCGCCTCTAAACGACGAGCGACATTGACGATCTCTTGTTGAGCGCCCTCGACGTCGGAAAGACGTGAAGGTCCCATGTTCGACAAATCTTCGCGCAACATTTCCGCCGCACGGGCAGAGATATTTTTGAGGATTTTGTTGCGAATCTCTTCGCTGGCAGTTTTGAGTGCCAATAAAAGCTTGTCGTTCGGGACTTCTTTGAGAAGTGCCTGAATACCACGGTCGTCGATTTTCGCGATGTCGTCGAAGACGAACATAAGTTTGCGAATTTCTTCCGCCAACAATGGATCTTTTTCTTCCAAGCGCGACATGATCGCAGTCTCGGTGTTCTTGTCCATAACGTTGAGCATTTCGGCCACGGGTTGAACTCCCCCCAAAGAGGCTTGTTCGACAGTTGCGGTATTTGATAATTGATTTTTTAGAACACGGTCGATTTCGGCAATGAGTTCTGGATCCACGTGTTCTAGATTTGCCATACGCAAGACCACTTCTGCTTGCAAGGCTTCTGGCAGACGTTTAAGAACCTCACCTTTTTTCTCTGGCTCCAGATGGGCCAAGATCACTGCGACAGTTTGTGGATGTTCATTGACTAAGAAAGTTGCCAAAGACTTTGCGTCGACCATCTCTAAAGATTCCAAAGAACGTGATCCACCGGCGTTGATATTCAAACCACCCAGGATACCACGGGCTCTTTCTTCACCCAACGCATCGACGATTGTGTCCTTTGAAGAAATATTTTCTGAAAAGATATAGTCTTCGGTCTCGGAAATCATTTCATAGAACTCTTCCAGAACACGCTTAGTGACGTGCACGGGAACCACACGCAGTTTGCTCATTTGACTGATCAACTTACGAATGTCCGCGTCGTCCATGCGACGTAATAAAACTTTTACGGCATCACGACCCAAATAGTTAATAAGGATTGCAGCTTTATCAAAACCTTTAAGCTGTTCATACTCAATGTTTTCGGCCTTATGTAACTTCATTAGACGTCCTTCCTAACCAGCCACATACCAAAGGCATTGGCTGCTTTCTCTTCATCGCGTGTCATCGTCGACATAATGCGATCTTTAAGAAGTTCACTTTCTGCTTTTTCAGGATCAATAGATTCTTGCAACACCGGCAAGGCCGTCGACATACCTGGCAAAGTATTGTCCACGGACTGAAGTTCTTCGAGTTCTTCGATTGTTCTTGGCAACATCTCCTCCACGGAATCTTGGAAGCTGTCTGTAATCCACTGCATGAATGGGCGGACAACAATAAAGAAGAACAAAGCTAAGCTGAAACCCAAAAGAGCCCATTTAAACAAGGCGTGGATTAACTTCTTTCGTTCCAACGTTGTTAAGATTTTTTCTGCTTCGGTGAAGTCCTCTGGCTGAAACTGCATCGTTTCGATGCGTACGCTGTCGCCTCGAGCTGCATTAAAGCCGATGGCATTTTTGACCAGGTCTTCGTACTTCTTAAGTTCTTCAGGCGAACGCGGCGTGAACTTCGTTTCCGTTGTGCCATCTTCTTTTGTCGTGGTCACCGCCATGCCATCAACAACAACCGCGACACTGACACGCTCTAAGCCGCCGGCTGCTTCACGAATATTACGCACGGTCTTTGGTACTTCATAATTCGTTGTTTTAATTTCTTTTTTTACATCTTGTTTAAAGCCCACCGTTCCCTGATCTTCAGCACCTGGCAGATTGGCGCGAGATCCTGGAACACCTGATGGATTCGTACGCGAACCATCCAAGGATTCCTCTTCAGATTGTTGTGAACGGATGGCTGTTTTTTCTGGATCTACGGACTCTTCAACCGAAGAGACGACGCGATGGTTCAATGTCGCATCCACTTTCGCAACAACTTTCGCGTGCCCCACAACTTTAGAAAGAATGTCCTGAATACGATTTTCAAGATCGCCTTCGATTTTTGCTTTTAAATCCAGTAGATCATTAGATCCTCCGGTTAAGCCATTATCCTGACGGTTAAGAACTTTACCGCGTTCATCCAAGACGGTGACTTTATCTGCATCTAAACCCTCCACCGCATTGGCCACCAAATAGCGAATACCCCGTACTTGCTCGGCACCAAGTTCTTTACCTTGGTGCAACTCAACGACGACGGAAGCCGTCGGGGAGCCGCCCTCTTCAAGGAAGGTTTTTTTATTTGGCAAAGCCAGAATCACTTTAGATTGTTTTACCGCCGTCAGAGTGTTGATAGCTCTCATCAACTCACCCTGCAAGGCTCGTTGATAGTTAATTTTTTGCGCATAGGAATTCATGCCGAAATCTTGCTTGTCAAAAATCTCAAGGCCCATCGAGCCCATTTTTGGCGAGCCGATTTCTGACATCAAAGTCATCTGCGTTGAATGCAAAAGTTCTTTAGGAATAGCGACAGTTTTACCACCATCACGCAACTGAAAAGGAATATTTTTTTCATTTAATTTTGCAATGATTGTCGTTACTTGTTCCGTGGGGATGTTGGTGAACAAAGGCACATAGTCTTTGCCCGAAGCCATAAACAACATCGTCGCCAAGGCAACGGCCGTAATTACTGTAACTGCAACAATTGAAAGTCTTTTGGTTGGACCCAAATTTTTAAAGAATTCACGAAATTGGACAACCAATCCACCGAAAATTTTATTCAAAGGAACCCCTCTGCTAAATCACTCAATCCCAAACTCTTCAAACACTGCTTTGCATTTTTTTGCAAAGCCCCTCAAAACTAAACTTGCATCTTCATAACTTCTTGGTACGCATCGATAATTTTATTGCGCACTTGCACCATCACCTTCAAGGCGATGTCTGCTTTTTCAGCTGCGATCATAACGTCTGCGACATTGTCTGTTTTGCCCGTCGCTAAATTTTGCATGGCTTTGTCTGAAGCCTTTTGCATTTCGTTGACGTTACCTACAGCATCTTTGAGAGTGTCGGCGAAGCTTTTACCTGCACCGGATGTAGAGTCTACTGATGATGGGCTCTCGATACTTAAAGATTTAGAATCACGAATGACTCCGGTATCTAGAAACCTATTTGCATTTGATACAGTAAAACCTTCCATGGCTTCACCTCTTCCCTTTTAAAATTGTAATATAACCTAATCAAAAAAGTCCTAAAAATTTGCCGCAGTCTAGGAAGAATACTCCCCTATCTGCCAATCTCTAAAGCGCTCAAGGCCATATCCTTTGACGCTTGCAAAGCGGTTACGTTGGCCTCATAAGAGCGAGACGCCTGTATCATATTGGTCATCTCTTCCATAAGGTTTATATTGGGGTAGGCCACATACCCATCCGGATTTGCATCGGGATGGTCCGGCTCATACTTCAGCAACGGCGCCTTCCGATCTGACAGGACGTCGGTCACCTGGACCCGCTGAAAGGCCCCTTTTGGATCCGCTGACGAAATGATCTCGCCAAAGTTTTTAGCATCAGGCATGGCTTCAAAGACCACGTCTTTACGACGGTACGGCCCGCCCTCTGGAGTTTGTGTGGTATTGATATTTGCAATATTGCTGGCAATGGTATTCATGCGCATGCGCTGCGCGGCCATACCACTGCTGCTAAGTCTCATACCCGTGACAAAATCTGCCATTATCTACCACCGTCCGTAGCAGCATACTTTAACGCTGCCATTTTTTTATTGATCAGCTGTAAAGCGGCTTTGTAAAGGACCGCATTTTCTGACAATGCTGACATTTCTTTTTCGACGTCCACGGTATTACCGTCGTTATTGACGGCCCCCTCGGGGTCATCATAAATGTCGGGTCGAGTTTTGCTGACTGCGACACTGCCGATACCAAAGTGTTTTGAATCGCTGGCACTCAGAGAATTTGCGCCATCCAAATCCAAAGCCCGTTGCAAGGCTCCTTCGAAATCCATTTTTTTGGCGTGATAGCCTGGAGTCTCTGCATTGGCGATATTTGACGAGGTCACGTTGTGACGGAGCTGACGCATCGATAGCGATGTCGCCAGGGCGTTGGTTGTTTTATCAAAGAGTCCACTGCTCATAAAACACCTTCTTCCTTGTATTCATTGAGTTTGTTCCTCAATGTTCTAATACTAATTCCTAACATCTGTGCCGCTCGAGTCCTGTTCTGTGCCGTCAGCTCTAAAGTCTGAATAATAAGACGCTTTTCGACCTCAGAAAGGGACATTCCCGGAGCAAAATCTAAGGCCATATCTTCTAGCATGGCCTCAAACTGTATAGCCTCTGGACCTATCAGTGAATTTTTTGCCAGGACCACAGCTCGCTCTAGAACATTCTCAAGTTCACGGATATTGCCCGGCCAGTTCCATGAGCTTAAACGATCAAAGGCTTCCGCGGTTAAGCGCAGACCACTTCTTCCGTGCATAATTTGCGCGACTTCTAAAATAAAATTCACAATGTTCAAAAAATCCTGACCACGGTCTTCTAAACGTGGCAGCTCAAGATGTACGACTGCTAGTTTATAAAACAAGTCCTGGCGGAACTGATCTTGCTTCACCATCGCTCGCAAATCGCGACGTGATGTCGAAATGAAGCGCGGGCGCGGGCCATCTGCCTTTTCGATCAACTTCATCAGATCACTTTGCAGGGATGCTGACGCGCAATCCAAGTCTTCAATTAACAAAGTACCACCGTCGATTCTGGAAAAATCAAAACCTTCAGGATTTTTACAATCCAACGTATACAGTCTTGGCGACCGACTTTTGGTATAGATGTACCGTGCTAAGCTGGTTTTACCCACACCGGCTTCGCCAACGACCAGAAGGCTCGCTTGAGTGGGCGCAAGCTGTAAGCTTAACTGCTTCACTTCATGCATTTTTCTGTCTTCTATGTGTAAAGCTTCAAAATCAAAGTACGACATCAAAACTCCTATTTGCCTTGCTCGTTCTCGGACATCGCAGGGATTCTTTTGATATATTTCTTATATCCATCGCGCCATTCAGAATTCTTTAACTGCTCTTGTGCCAAATTTTTCCAAAAATCACTTTTTTCGCCCTTAAATTCATTCCAAACTTCTGCGGCTTTCTGAATTTCACCTTGTTTAAAATACAGCTGGCCTAACTTGTAACGAATCGAAGATAGCGGACGACTTTCTTCGTATTTTTCCAAAAGATTTTCGTAAGAGGCTAAAGCTTGGTCCTTTTGACCCTTGCTAAGATAGATGTTACCCATCGTCTCTAACGCTTTCGCATGAACAATAGGTGCCACTTTGCCAGAGTCCACCTGCAACTTATCAACGGCCTCTAAAGCTTGTAAGGCCTCTGTCGTGCGCCCTTGTTTCACTTGCAGCTCTGCCAATTTTAAATAAGGTTCCGCGACCAACTGCGGTTGCCCCTTCCAAGTTCTTACAAGTTCGCCCAGATATCGAATCGCTGATTCGTTGTCGCCGCGGTTTTCCAGCAGTCGAACCGCGATATTGACGCGTTCAATCTGCTCATTTTCGGGAAGCTTTTCCGGCGTCTTCACGTTCTTAAGAAATTCATAAGCTTGGTTATATTTCTTTTCTTGCGTGTACACCGATGCCAAGCGCAGATTCAATTCATCTTCTGAGGGAATGCCTTCAGTGACTTGAATCTCTTTGGCTTCAGGTGTGCCACGCATCGCATAAGTTCTGTTTAGAACATCTTTATAATACTTTTCAGCTTCAAGCGGGGCGCCACCCATCTCAAAGGCCCGACCGACGTTGTACTTCGTGTCTAGACGTTTAGAATTTTTCAACCAGGTATCGGCAAAACTGCTGTGGGTTTTCAAGGCACCAATAAAGTTACCTTCGTCAATTTCACTTTGCAGTTTTTCATTGATATTCGCGATAATACGATTGGTTAACAAAGGCACATCCACAGACGTGGGATGCTCCTTATAGTATTTCGATAAAAGGTCGATGGCCTTTTGGTTTTCGCCACGACGGCCATAACCGTCTGCGACCATCACCGTTGCGAACTGCTCCATATTCGGCAAATCAATTTTCTTAGCAAGGGACATGATCTCAGAAACCGCGGAGTTCACTTCTTTGGTCTTCATGCCCTTCATGCGCGCGCTTAATAAGCGTAAACGAGCGATCACAGCACTTGGATTTTCACCGTAGCGGAAATAAGTTTCCAAATAAGCTCCCATAACCCGGGACTTATCCACGCCGAAAATTTCTAAGAGTTCACCCAAACGAGTCATGGCAAAAGCGGCGTGATCACTGCTTGGGAATTTTTTTATGAAGTCACGGTAACCCTCAAGACTTTTATTATAGTCTTTCATCCAAAACAGCGCTTCGGCTTGGTTGTAAAAGGCATTGGGATAAAAAGTTTGCCCTTCGGGATAGGCCTTAACAGCCTTTTGATATTCGGCGACAGCCTTCGGATAGTCCTTCGCACGAACCAAGACATCCCCACGACGATAAGCGGCTTCGACCTTCATATCCCGATTGGCGGAAGTTTTTTCGACCTCATCATATTTGGCAAGAGCGTCTTGCCACTTGTTGAGTTTCGTAAATGCCAGAGCTGAACCAAGACGAGCAAGGTCTTTTGATAGCGCTTCTTTCGCGAAGTTTTTGTTTTCAATGTGATCATTGAACAAACGCAAAGCATTGAGAAAGTCACCACGTTCTAAAGTTAGATAGCCAATACGCAAAGAGGTTCGTTCAGCCAACGGAGACTTCGGATACTTTTGAATAGCTTCTTTATAAAGCTGTATCGCTTCGTCGAAATTTTGAATGCGACCTTCGTCTTGCCACAAGGCCAAGTTCACATCCGCCGTCATATAATCGACGATTTCGCTATATTCTGATTTCGGATATTTTTCTTTAAACCACTGGCGAGTTTTCAGGAATACGCCATAACGCTTCTTTTCAAATAAGGTTAACAACAGCCGTGCCTGTTTATTTTCATCATTGTCTTTTGGTGTCACCTCGTAAATCGTCGGGGTAATTTTCATTTTCTCCCACTGACTGACCGGTGTTTCCAACATTGGAAATGGAATGTAATAATTGTCCTTCGCGCGGATCATAGCTTCTTCTTTGATCTCGTAATCTTTGACCGAGAATCTTTCATAATCAGGATCACCGCCATCAAAGATGCCGGCCTTAACAGGTTCTGCTTGCGCGACACTAAGCCCTTCCTTGGCAATACTCAACGTGTCGGCCGTCGCCGGAGCTCTTTTATTGACAGTCTTCGCTTTTGCCAACGGTTTCATATCTTTAGATGGCAATTCTTTAGGCGGCAGTTCTGTCGCAATTTTGGTCGGCGCTTTGTCTGTGGACTTTTTCAACTTCGCTGCTTTGCTGTTGGGATTGATATAAAAGTCCATGATCAGGCGCGACGGCTGATCGGTAAGGTAATCAAAAGTGTCGATCTCTTCCCCCGCCAACGAAAACTGAATCACAGATTTTCCATCGGGGCCTTGAGGGTTTACACTGACGCTTCTTACGAATTCACTTTTAAAAGAGTTTAACGACTTGATTGTGGACTCATCCAAAGCCGGCACTGTCATTTCAACAACTGTTTGCCCTTTAATATCTAGACGTTTGACGTCGTAGTCCCAATTTTGTTGGCCCATCAGCTCCAAATGAACCGTGTCGCCTTGAAAATTAAGCACGCCATTCACTTTTGCCGCGTGGGCTGAAGCTAGACCAAAGAACAGGCATCCTGCCAATAATATTACTTTCAAAGTGTTCACTCCTTGAACCTTCTGATTTCCCTTCTTTGTGCTGATGCACATACGGTGCCAGGCCTTGCATTAGTCCATTGGCAAATATGTTCAAGATGGGCAAAATGTTTCATAGAAATTCTGGCAGGGCCGACAAACTCATGACAGAGACGTTGGTCTTGTTTTGACAATTCCAGACTGATCTTTCCTTTCGGAATTTCCGATAGATAGGTGCTATGAGAAACCACATCATTGTTTGCATCACGAGTTTACTTCTTGGAGGCTGCGTCTCTATCCAACTGCCTGGCGGGAAATCCAAGCCGGCGAAGGATGTCGTATGGACCGCACCCAACTCAAACTTTAAAGAACTTAAAGATGGAGTTTACGATAAAGCGTGGATCAGCTCAAAAACTGGCAACACCATTTCATATCTTTCGGACTGCGGCTCCAGCGCGGAGCCGACTTTGCAACAACTAGAAACAGAGTCTTTAAGTTCACTCAATGATTTAAAGTTGACCGTAAACGATGATATTACTTTCAATGGACGTGCCGCCAGATCTTCGACGGCATCGGGAACCCTGGATGGGGTGCCCGTACGCGTATCTCTTTTGGTCTTTAAGAAAAATGGCTGCAATTACACTTTAAGCTATGGTGGTTTAGAAAAACAATTTGCTTCGGAAGAGCGCGATTTCGAAGACTTCAAACATAATTTCAAGGCACCTTGATGAATAACTTGGCTTTGCCCTTTACAGTCTTTCTAAAAGAGATACTGCTTTTTATCGGCGGAGTCGGTCTGTTATTTCGCGATGTCGTCCGAGAACTTTTTAAGGGCCGCTTTTACTGGCGCTTAGTGTCTGAGCAAATATATCAAATCGGAATGCGCTCTTTACCGCTGATCGTGATCACGGCCATGAGCATCGGTATGGTAATGTCATTGCAATTTGGTTTAGGTTTAGAAAAATTCGGCGGCAAGCTGTATGTTCCCAAACTTTTAGCTGTAACAATTTTGCGAGAGATGGGACCGGTGTTTACCAGCCTGATGCTTGCGGCGCGCGTGGGGGCTGGCATTGCTAGTGAAATTGGCAGCATGGTCGTGACTCAACAAGTGGACGCGATTCGCGCCTTAGGAACTTCTCCGATAAAAAAAATCGTAATCCCGCGTGTCTTGGCCTGCTTAATCACCTTACCTATGCTGGTCACTTTGGCAAACATCGTCGGAAACTTAGGTGGCTTGATTGTCGGTGCTCTAGAGTTGAATCTGGATCCCAATTTCTATCTTTTAAAAATCATGAGCACTTCAAGCATTCAAGATTATCTATCTGGCTTTGGAAAATCATTCTTCTTTGCTCTTTTTATCGCAGTTCCATCCTGCTATTTCGGCTTGAATGTGAAAAATGGAACCAAAGAAGTCGGCATCGCCACCACCAAAGCGGTCGTGACCTCGTCGATTTTAATCGTGGTGGGAGACTTCTTTTTGTCTAAACTCTTCTGGATCTTCGAGAAAATGATATGAGTGAAAAAAAGGGTTTTATCGAAGTCATAGATTTTCACAAATCCTTTGGATCGAAAAAAGTCCATCAGGGTGTTAATTTTTTTGTCCGTAAAGGTGAATGTTTAGGTTTAATTGGCGGCTCTGGAACCGGCAAGAGCGTCCTGCTGCGCAGTCTTGTGGGTTTAGAAAAGCCAGAGCGCGGGCAAATTCTTATTGAGGGCGTCGACATCGTGCCCATGAAGGAACGTCAATTGGTCGAGATTCGTAAAAAAGTAGCTTATGCCTTTCAAGGTGGCGCCCTGTTTGATTCGATGACTGTTTTTGAAAATTTAGCTTATCCTTTGCGGGAACACTTTGGCTTTTCTGAAAAAGAAATTCACAAACAAATCATGGAACAATTAAAAGAGTTTGGTCTTGAAGGTTCAGAAAAAACGTTGCCCGGAAATCTTTCCGGGGGCATGCAAAAGCGCGTGGGCCTGGCGCGGGCAATGATGATGCATCCCGAAGTGGTTTTATACGATGAACCGACCGCAGGGTTAGATCCGTACAATACCAAACGCATCCAAGAGTCCATTTTAAGTTTAAAAGAAAAAGGCGTGACGTCCATTTTAGTGACGCATGATATGCCAACTGTTTATGCCGTATGTGATAAAGTTGCTTTGCTTCAACAGGGTCGCATCGGCGAGCAATACACCATCGAAAAACTTCGCCAAGAACCCCCAGGGGCAATGAGCCAATTTATTAACGGAGAAAGTGCCTAATGGAATCCAACGTCAGCACACAAATGAAAGTCGGAATCTTTATTGCCGTGGGAACCTTGCTGGTTTTAGGTTCTATATTCTTTTTGGGGGCAGATAAGGCTTTATTCACAAGCTATGTGCGCATCCATGCTCACTTTGACCAAGTTCAAGGCTTATCAGAAGGCAGTGTTGTTTCTTTGTCAGGGGTTACTGTCGGCAACGTTGAGCAGATCACGTTCTTGTCAGAAAAAAATGCCTTAGACGTAAAAATGCGCATTAATGAAAACTTCATTCATAAAATTCGTCACGGTTCGGAAGTAGAGATTCGCACCCAAGGTGCCCTGGGCGATAAGTTCGTCTTTATCATTCCATCTGATATTAAGAGCGAGGTGGTTAAAGAGGGTGATGTTCTTGAGGTCGCAAAAGCTTCCGATCTTCTCGGCATTATAGGTGAGCGCGGCAAAGAGGCGGACAAAATTTTTGATATCATTGACGACCTTCATAAAATCACAAAATCCATGAGCGCTGACAATCGCCTAGGGAAAATCATGGGGAACCTTGAAACTGCCAGCACAAACTTAAGCAAAACTAGCAAAGAAGCGCAGTTCTTTGTCGCCCAGATCAACGAAAAGGACGGCGGCGGCAAACTTTCAAAATCCATCGACAAGTTAGATTCAATTTTAACTAAGATTGATAAGGGCCAAGGCACACTGGGCGCCTTAATCAATGATCCATCGGTGCACAACCAACTGAAATCAATGCTCGGTGGCCCCGCTTCGCGCAAAAACAATATCAAAACATTGCTGCGCACTTCGATAGAAAAAGAAGAACAGAACTAACCCGTCCCCATGCAGCTGTTTTGCACAAGCTTTAAGAAGCCGTCTTTGAGAAGCTAAACATTGATGCAAAATATACTAATCGTTATCGCCCTCTGGGGCGATCTTCTGAATCATCTCACGGAATTCGTGCTGATCTTGTGTCGGAACTTCGCGGCGATCTAAGGTAAATTTGATATATTTTACAAAGTTCTTTTCAAAGCGCTGATTGATAGTATCGCGGATGTGATTGCCCATAAAGCTCATCTGCTGCATCCATGCGGAGTTGCGCACCCACACGTACAAAGTGCCGCGGCTAAAGCCCACAGGCTCGGCATTTTGCGAGATCGTGGCACCCACGATTTCTTCCCATTTTGCCCACAATTTCCAACGCATAAACTGTTCTGACAATGGCGACTTGCCATTTTCAAAAAGACTCTGTAGTACTTCCGAACCTACAGATAATTTGCCTTTGGGTTTTTTCTTAAAATCCATCAAGGAAAGGTCTATCACAAAGATGACAAAATTCACTGAAAATCAAAAAATTACGGTGGTTGGTGCGGGGCTCGCAGGCTCTGAGTGCGCTTTACAGCTAGCTGACATGGGTTATCAGGTCGTTCTTTATGAAATGCGTGATAAGACCATGACGCCTGCCCACAAAACTCATAAATTTGCAGAATTAGTTTGTTCAAATTCTTTTGGCAGCATGGGTGAACACTCAGCCCCCGGTCAATTGAAATGGGAAGCCGCGAAATTAGGATCTCACATCCTTAAGGTGGCTTACGAGGCCCAAGTCCCCGCCGGACAAGCTTTGGGCATGGACCGCGAAGTGTTTTCGGCGCTGATGACTGAAAAGGTAGAAAAGCATCCCAACATTGAGATTCGCAGAGACGTCGTGAACTCCTTAGAAGACGTGCCTCGCCCTGCGGTGATTGCCACAGGCCCGCTTACTCATGATTCTTTAGCGGAAAGCATGCGCAAACATTTTGGTGATGAGTTCCTTTATTTCTTTGATGCGATTGCCCCGATTATTGACGCTGATTCGATCAACACGGAAATCGCCTGGAAAGCCGATCGTTACGACAAAGGCACTGGGGATTATTATAACTGCCCAATGAACAAAGAAGAATACAATCGCTTCATCGAAGAAATTCAAAAAGCTCGCAAGATTGAACCAAAAGATTTTGAGACAACAAATTTCTTTGAAGGCTGCATGCCGATTGAAGTGATGGTGGATCGTGGTCCGCAGACTTTGCGCTTTGGTCCGATGAAGCCCATTGGCCTGGATGATCCGCGCACGGGTCGTTACCCTTGGGCTGTCGTACAGTTACGCCAAGACAACAAAGAAGGCACAGCTTACAACATGGTGGGCTTTCAAACCCGCATGGCTTACGGTGAACAAGTGCGCGTATTCCGCATGATTCCTGGATTAGAAAATGCCGAGTTCTTAAAACTGGGTAGCATTCACAGAAATCTTTTTATCAATTCGCCGAAGCGTTTGAACCAAGATCTTTCCAGCAAGAATGATCCGTGGTTGTTCTTTGCCGGTCAAATCACCGGTGTTGAAGGATACTTTGAATCCACATGCACAGGTTTGATCGTAGCGAAATTCTTGGATCAGAAATTAAAAGATCGCCCGTTTTCTCCACCACCAAGAGCGAGTGCACTTGGTTCGCTATTAGAGGCGATCACGGACCCTACACGGGCTGAGCATTTCCAACCGACGAATATCAACTTTGCGTTGCTTCCACCGTTGGAACAAAAAGAGCGCGATAAAACAATTCGTAAAGAAAAACAAATTGCCATCGCCAGAGCTGCTCTGGAGTCATGGCAATTTTGAAAATCTAGTTTGGGAATATTTTAACGGTCGTTGCAGCCGATACTTGACGTCGCAAAGGGAGAAAAAGGACGGATTTCAACAACATCCTTACTAACAAAGTAACCCACAGGCCCATCAGAGTTATATTCATCGTAAAAGTCCGTAAACTTTTTGCCTAAGTTTAGGCACAACTGACTTGTTCTAGAGTTGCCCTTTTCATCCGCTGATCCATCCAACTCAAAAACCTCGTCTAAGCCATAATACGATCCGTAAACCAGAACTCGGGGATTAAGAATGGCGATATCTCCTACATATTTAGTCGATCCAACTAATGCTTTCGAAGCGATCAATGCTCCAGAATACACCTTGCCTTTATAGTGCACAGTCTTTATCGGAAAGAGCACGCTCTTACCCCAAGTTATTCCGTTTGCGTGGGCCGCGGTACCTATGCCAAGAAAACAAATAAGAGCAAATACAAATTTTTTCATTCTATGCCTCGTCTTAATAAAAATTTAATACGTTCCTAGTTCCAAAAATTAAGTGCGCAAGATAGAACTGGTCCGATCACTAGAGGGACCTCTAATGCGATAAACATTCCAACCTTAGGTATATATAAAATCGTTATGAGAGTGAAAGACCTGTGTAAGCACTAGGCAAAGTGCCCTTAATGATTGTCGAACTTTTTGACAGGCTTTTTTTAAATTTGAAAGGTCCGGAGGAAAGTTTTGGTTATAAACGCCGTCAGTGCTTCCCCCACACAAGCTATTCTTGAGTCGTGGACTAGCTAGACTTAAGAGCTTGGTGCGAAAAATCACCACGGCTAGTTCCGTGTGCAACGACACTTGAGTCTTTGCTCGATGACAGAAAAAGTTCTGTAATTATATCTCGAACCATGAAGGACTCGTGGTCAATGAGGGGAAATTATGAACTTTATGAAGCATGCACTTGTGTTGGGTCTTGTTACTTTGTCGATTTCTGCATTCGCAAAATCTGGACAAGTTGATTCTAAAATCGTCGGCGGATCTGAAGCTGCCATCGGAGAGTTTCCATTTATCGTTTCTTTACAAAGCAGATCTCATTTCTGCGGCGGTTCTTTAATTAAAAAGAACTGGGTGCTTACAGCTGCTCACTGTGTAAATGGTGGAACAGTTTCTAAAATCGTCGTCGGTCTGCACGATCAAAAAAGTGCCGTGAATGCAGAGGTCTTAACTCCGAAAAGAATCATTGCGCATCCAAAGTATGATGCAAACACGATGGAACACGACTTTGCTTTGATTGAAACGAAAGAAGATTCTAGACACACACCGATCGCATTGAATCCAGGCGAAATCGAAATTGGCTCTGAAGAAATCATGTCCACTGTTGCAGGTTGGGGATCTTTGAAAGAAGGTTCATTTTCTTTGCCGAACAAATTGCAAAAAGTAGATGTGCCTTTAGTGAAATACGATGTTTGTAACAAAGCTTATAAAAATGAACTGCACGAAACCATGATCTGCGCGGGTTACCCACAAGGTGGCAAAGACTCTTGCCAAGGTGACAGTGGCGGTCCGTTAGTTGCAAATGACGTCAATGGCGACCGTTATCTTGTGGGCGTTGTGAGCTGGGGGCAAGGTTGTGCTCGCGCGAACTATTATGGAGTTTATGCGAAAGTGAACTCTGTGCTTGAGTGGATTGATACGACTACGAAGTAATCAAGTTAAAGAGGTTATTAGGTTGGGCGTATTAACAACACGCCCTCCACCATCCTGTTCACGAACTAAGTCGTTAACTCTTCTCTTCTCAATTTCCAATCTAATGTGGGTTTATCAACTTCCGGCTTAAAGTGATCACGACATCTTGCTTCGTAAGCATCGTGCGTTCCGACCAGAACTTGTCCGTCGCCACCAGCTGTTCTTTGAGTACGACTTGCCGTTCCACCGCAAACAACGCAGACCGCGTGCTGTTTCGTCACACTTTCGGCAATCGCCATCAAGGTGGGCATCGGTTCGAAAGGTTTTCCCTGCCAGTCCGTATCAAGACCCGCAATGATCACGCGCAGACCACGGTCTGCCAAGTCTTGAGCAACTTGCACCAGATTTTGTGAAAAGAATTGGCCTTCGTCGATGCCAACGACTTTGGTGTCTGGCTTTAAGTTGTTCCAGATTTCTTCGGCATCTTGGATGGGCAACGAGCCAATCGTTGTAAGGTTGTGCGAGGTTACGGCCATTTCGTTGTAACGTATGTCGATGATGGGTTTGAATACTTGAATTTGTAAGCGTGCGAATTCAGCACGGCGCAAACGACGGATCAACTCTTCGGTTTTACCACTGAACATGGAGCCAACCACAACCTCGATCCAACCACGACTATGAACGTAAGAAAACTCAGCCACTAAACCCCTCCAGAAAACTGATCTTAGCACGATCGAAGAATCCCGCGTGGGTGTCAACAGAAGCTCGCTCTGTGCCGATCATCTAAGCAGGGCCCCTTTACATCCCCACAAAAGCCTTTATCAGAGCAGTTTTCAGACGGTGGTGCGTTAGAATTGTGAGGTCAAAATGCACTTCATGACGCTGATCTGTAACCTCCCCCGAGACCTGAAGTTTTTTACAATTCACCGCTTAATTTCTGCACAAACCGTGGAGGTTTCGCATTTTTAACCCAATTTCTGACTGTTAAAGCTTGCGCCTGCTGTGTCCCATCAGGTAGCTAGGCCAAACCTTATGAGTAGGATTTTAAGATTTCGACAGAAATTTTCACGAGCCTTGATCGTCAGTGCGCTGGGCCTGATCACCGTTGCAATGAACGGATGTGATGCCATGTACTGGGACGAACAAGACAGGCTAGCGCAGGTTGAAGCCAAGGGAGAAATCGTCGTCCTGACCACACAAAGTCCTCTTATATATAGTAAGCCCAAACGGGGCGAGGCCTTCGGGATCGACCATGACCTGATCCAAAACTTTGCAAAGTACTATAACTTAAAACTTAAATACGTTGTTTTACCGGATGAAGACTCCGTGCTTCGCGCTTTAGCCAATGGCGAAGGCGACATAGCGGCAGCTCGCTTAAGAACGCCTCAGCAGGCCTCTGGTTTCCTCAAAAGTCCTGCCTATGAAGAAACGCATTTAAGTCTTTACTGCAATAGCAAAGCAAAGATTCAGCATGTCAGTGATTTATCGGGCAAAAAAGTCGCTTTACTAAATAAAGATAACTACCACGGTTTGTCTGAACGTTTGCGCCAGTTCTCTCCGAACGTGCAGGTTGAGATCTTGGAAAACACAAAAACCCAAGATCTGATAGCAACTATGTCCTTAGGGGACAGCGACTGTGTGATCGCCGAAAACTTTAGTGGCGACTTTTACGCTCGCTACTACACCCAAGTCGAAAAAGTCACCGCACTGACTGAGCCCTATTCACTTAGCTGGCAACTTCGCCCTGACAACCACGATCTTTTACATTTAATGAACTCTTGGTACCAACTGGCGTCTCGCAATGACATCTTGATGCGCGTCCTGGATCGCTATCGCACCTATTTGGCGCAATTAAACAAACAAGACATCTTGCGCTTTCACAAAATGATCAAGTCGACTTTGCCTGAATACAAAAAAGAGTTCCGCAAAGCGGCCGAGGAACATCGTTTACCTTGGCAATTGATTGCCTCTGTCGCCTATCAGGAATCACAGTGGAACCCTGATGCACGCAGCTTTACCGGAGTCCTTGGTCTGATGCAGTTAACAAATGAAACCGCCGACCATGTCGGTATCGAAGACCGCACGGACCCCGCACAAAGTATCTGGGGTGGTTCAAAGTATTTGCGCTTCTTGATGAATCAGTTACCAAAAGACTTAGACCCGAAGGACCGTTTGGCGTTCACCCTGGCTGCCTATAACATCGGCCTGGGGCATTTAAAAGATGCGCAAAGGTTGGCAGAGAAAATGGGCCGCAATCCCAAATCTTGGCACCACCTGAAGGAAGTCTTGCCGTTGTTAGCAGATCCCGAATACGCCAAAGACCTAGAGTACGGAGCGGCTCGAGGTTATGAAACGGTGGAGTTCGTGGAACGAGTTAAATCTTTTTATAACTTGATGACAACGGCTGGATAAGAACCCAGCCGTTTTTTTTTGATTATTCTACGGTGACTGATTTCGCCAAGTTACGTGGCTGATCCACATCGTAACCCAGACTGCATGCCAAGTGATAAGACATCAACTGCAACGGAATCACAGTTAAAATCGAATTCACGGTCCAGTGTGCTTTCGGAATCGCCAGATAGTATTCGCTGACAGAGCGCAATTTTTCATTTTCTCCGGTACCAATGGAAATCACTTTTCCACCACGTGCGCGGGCTTCTTCCAAATTGCTGATGGTCTTTTCGTACAAATGATCCGTAGGCGCGACCATCACGATCGCCATGCGTTCGTCGATCAAAGCCAACGGCCCATGCTTCATTTCACCCGCGGCGTAACCTTCGGCGTGCATGTAAGCAAGTTCCTTTAATTTAAGAGCCCCTTCCATCGCGATCGGGAAACTCGTGCCACGCCCCATGTACAAGAAACCGCGGAACAGTTTCAATGCGGAAGCGGCTTCGTCAAAGTATTTATCATACGCTAGGACGCCTTCCATTTGACTTGGCACTGCAAGCAATGATTTTACCAGTTCGTTTTCTGTTGCAAGGTCCATAGCCCCGCGCGTGCGTGCTATCGCCAAAGACAAACAGTTTAGAACAGCCATTGTGCTGGTGAAGGCTTTTGTTGAAGCCACGCCAATTTCAGGGCCCGAGTTCATGTACAAGTGTCCGTGAGCTTCACGATCAATCGTTGAGCTTTTCACGTTGCAGATACTTAAAGTGGTTGCGCCAAGGTCTTTGGCCATGCGAATCGCTGCAAGTGTATCCGCCGTTTCACCACTTTGTGAAATTGTCACAACCAAGGACTTGGCTGGAATGACGGGATTGCGGTAACGGAATTCACTGGCGATATCAATTTCCACTGGAACTTTCGCCAATTGCTCGATCAGGTATTTTCCGACCATGCCCGCATAGAAGCTCGTTCCGCAGGCGATAATGAAAACACGTTCAATGCCTTTGAACACTTCTTGGGTTTTTGCCCAGTCCGTGGCGCGATCAAGTTCTTCAAGCTTTTGCACGGGATGTCCGCCAAAGCCGACGTTCCTAAGAGCCACCGTGAATGTTTCAGGATTCACGTGCGGTTCAATCGCTGCGGCGACTGCGCGCGGTTGTTCGTAAATTTCCTTAAGCATGAAGTGCGAATAGCCCTGTTTTTCAACCATTTCTGGATTCCAGTTCAACTCGACAACTTTCTTTTGAATCGGGAAACCGTTGGCAGAGAAAAATTCGGCCTTTGCACCCTTGATGCTGACGATTTCACGATCTTCAAGATAAACGAAATTTTTCGTGTACTGAATCAACGCTTGCACGTCACTTGCCACGAAAACTTCGTCTTGACCCAAACCCACAACCAAAGGTGGACCATCTTTGAAAGCGACCAAACGATCTGGTTCGTGTTCCCACATAACCAAGATTGAAAAGGCGCCACGGATTTTATCTAAAACACCGCGCACGGCTTTGAATAAATCCTTGGTCACTTCGACTTCGTTCGCAATCAAATGCGCAACCAATTCCGAATCTGTGTCGGAAGTGATCTCGGCCCCTTGGGCTAAAAGTTCTTCGCGGATATCAAGATAGTTTTCAATGATCCCGTTGTGCACAAGATTAATGCCACGCACTTGATGAGGATGGGCGTTGCGTTCTGACGGCTTACCATGGGTCGCCCAGCGCGTGTGTCCGATACCGACATGACCATCAAACTTTTCGGTCATAAGTTTTTCTTCTAAGGCCTTCAACTTGCCTTGCGCGCGCACACGCTTGGCTTTGCCGTTATCTAAAATAGCCACGCCGGCGCTGTCGTAACCACGGTATTCAAGTTTTTTTAAACCATTAACGATAATGTCTTTGGGATTTTGTGGCCCCAAGTAACCTACGATTCCACACATAACTCACCTATTCTTTTGACTCGGGCTCTGCCGCTTTTGGAACATAGTTTTCTTTTACAAACTGTTTTCCACGGGCTACAGCCAAAGCTTTTGCCGGAACATTTTTTGTGATTGTCGAACCAGAGCCGATAACTGCGTCATCGCCCACTTCAATCGGCGCGATAAACTGAGTATCACTGCCAACGAAAACACGGTTGCCAATCTTTGTTTTATATTTCTTTTTATCAGCTGCATAATTGCAAGTGATCGTGCCGCAACCAATGTTGACCTCTTCACCCACTTCGGCATCGCCCAAGTAAGTTAAGTGTCCTGCTTTTGATTTTTTGCCGAACTTCACTTTTTTCATTTCTACGAAGTTCCCCACATGGGCTTCTTCAAAGATCTCTGTTTCAGGGCGCAGACGTGCGTAAGGCCCTGCGGTCACGCGGTTGTGCAGCTTCGCCCCTTCCAAATAAGTCCCGCCACGCAATTGCACGCTGTCGCCAACTTGCGAATCCGACACAAAACAGTTCGACTCGATCACGGTGAACGAACCAATTTTTGTTTTTCCACGCAAGAACACATTCGGGTAAATCACAGTGCCCGCGCCGATCTCCACAGATTCTTCCACATACACGGTGCGTGGATCGATCATCAGCACGCCCTCTTCCATCAAGCGCATGGCTTTGCGCTTAAACAACAAGCGAGTCGCTTTCGCAAGCTCGGCTTGATTGTTCACGCCGACAGCCACCTTCGGTGTCGAACGGATTGCTTGAACTTTGCATTTGTCTTGAATGCACATTGAAATCAAGTCGGTGATGTAAAATTCTTTTTTTGCATTGTTGTTTTTAATTTGCGGTAAGTATTCAGCCAAGATGGAAGCTTTGGCGATATAAATACCCGTATTGATCTCGTTGATTTTTAAAGTGTCAGCAGAAGCGTCTTTTGCTTCAACAATCGCCATCAACTCACCACGATTGCGCACGATTCGACCGAACTCGCCCGGCGTCTTCACCACGGCAGTTACGACTGCTAGGTCGCATTTTTCATCGCGGAAGATGCGCACGAAATCTTTCACATCCACACCTTCGATCAGCGGATGATCACCATTCATGATCACCACGTTCCCTTCGATGGTTTCAGGCTTGGCACAACGAACGGCGTGGGCCGTGCCTAATTGTTCCTCTTGCGCGTAACAAGAGACACCCATCGGTTCCACCACTTGTCTGACCAGGGCTTGGCCATGCCCGACAATGACTCGCACTTCGGCAGCACCGGCTTGTTTTGAAGCTTGAATGACTTTTTCGATCATGGGACGGCCCGCTACGGGATGAAGGACTTTAGGGAGTGGGGATTTCATACGAGTTCCCTTCCCTGCCGCCAAGGCGATAACCGTCAATTTCTCAGATGTTTTTTCTGACATTTACGAACTTCCTTTTAAAAGCTTTTCTTCTCTGAAAAAAGCAGGCTTAATTATGTCATGCAAGGAAAATTATTTCACCAAACTTCTTGGGCTCGCACCGCAAAGAATACTCCGATTGAGCTGTATAAAAAATCACACAGTCTAAGCGACTTTTCCGAGGCGCCAATCCTGTTCGTGGGCGGCGTGCATGGCGATGAACCGGAAGGCGTGCGTCTTGCGCAAGAATTGATCACTTGGCTGAAGGAAAAAGAAGCCGCGGCGTCTGAGAAAATTCGACCTTGGCTCTTAATTCCCTGCATAAATCCTGACGGCTACCACAACAACCAACGCACCAACGGCAACGGAGTTGATTTGAATCGCAATTTCCCCTGTCGCGACTGGAGCCCGGAAGCCAAAGCCCCGCGCTATTATCCTGGGCCTTCGCCCGGAAGCGAAGCTGAAGTTCAGGCTTTGGTGAAACTCATTGAGGACGAAAAACCACAACTCATAGTACACTTTCACTCGTGGGAGCCTTGCGTTGTATATACCGGTCATCCCGGCAAAGCCGCGGCAGAAATCTTGGCAACGGGAACGCCTTATCCAGCGCGGGAAGACATCGGGTATCCCACGCCAGGCAGCTTGGGCCAGTACGGCTGGCTGGAGCACCAAATCCCCGTGGTGTGCATCGAAGAGCAAGAACACATCGATTTGAATTTAGTGTGGCCTCACTTTAAGACCGGATTAGAATTGTTACTGACGGGAAAAAAAACTGAATGAGGAAATACAAATCCATCGCTTTTGACTTAGACGACACGCTTTTGGACACCTCCGGAATTTTAGTTCCGGCGGCGGCTCAGCGTGCGTGCGAAGCGATGATCGCGGCCGGCGTGCAGTGTTCGCTGGAAGAGTGTTTGCAGATGCGCCACGATCTGGCATCGCAACAATCGCACACCGAAATCTTTCGCGGCATCATTCAGCGCTATGGCACATCGCAACCAGAAAAGGCCGTCGAAGGAGCTTTGCAAGAGTTTTACAATCCCGCGGTTCCCGCGACCCTGCCGCTGATGCCTGGGGCGATTGAAAACTTGCAATACCTTAAAAGCAACTATCAACTTTTTCTGGTCACGATGGGATCGAAGACTTCGCAAGAGCAAAAAATCAAAGCGCTGGGCATCGCCCAACATTTTAAAAAAATCTATATCTTAAATGGCTTTATCGGAGAGAAAAAAGATCTCGCCTTTCGCGATATTTTAGCTTCAGAACAACATGCGCCTGCGCAACTGTTAAGCATCGGCAATCGCCTGTCGAGTGAAATCCGCGACGGCAAGCGCCTGGGTACTGACACTTGTTACTTTGCTTACGGCGAGCACGTGGGGGAAACCCCGCAATTTCCAGAAGATCATCCCGACTTTACGATCACGACTCACCAGGAGCTTATTCAGGTATGCGGACTTTAAAAGCCAGCTTCCTTTTGATTGGCCCCTGGGATGAGCGCTTGCAAGAACTTGGCGCCCATATCGCTTCAGATTTGCCGCAAGCTTGGCACTGGATTCAAGATTCCACTTACGATGTGGTCGCCTTATCCGTCACTTTGATTTTAGGAAAAAGATTTCCGGACTTTTACGATTACATTAAGAAAACTTCGCCGGGAACACAGTTTATCGCGGTGGTGCCAGAGGACTTTTCTGCCCATCAGCTGGCGTATTTGCACGAAAGCTTTTCTTTTTCGCGGGTCATTGCAAATTTCAACGATCCCGACTTGGAAGCACATTTATTTTCGGCCTTGGAAGACGCCAACCAACGCAAGCAAGATGAAAACTTGGCCCTGCTGATTCGCGAACAAACAGCCCAGCTAAAGCGTTTGCAAATCGAGCTGGAAGAGCGTGTGCAAAAAAGAACCAAGTTTCTTACCGAAGCTCGTCGCAAATTGTTTTTAACTAATTCGCGCATTGAGGGGTTTAAGCGGGCCTTGATGGCCGTGCATCAGGCAAGCTCCATCACTGAAATTGAACAGCTCTTAAATGAATCCATGGCGGCCACGGTGCAGACTTCTTGGATTCGCATTTTCTATCATCCCCAAGACGATCTTTTTGCGCGCCAAGTGCAAACGCAATTAAATTTCACCCAACTGCAAGTGCCCTTATTTCGACACCACGAAAAGGTCGGCTCTATTTTCTTTTTGCGACCTCCGGATCATCCCTTCATTCGCGACGAAAGTGATTTTTTGACTCGTGTCGCGGAAGCTGTTGCTTTGGCCTTGGACCGTATTCAGAAACTTCAAGAATCTGAAGCTTTAAAAGAGCAATGGGAAGCGACCTTTAATTCCATGTCAGACCCTGTGGTTTTGATTGACCACAACTATGACATCATTCAGTCCAATAAAGCCTTAGAGGATCGTTTGCGTGAACAAGGCAAAGAGCAGACCTCGCGCAAATGTTATAAAGTTCTTTTTAATCGTGACGAGCCTTGCCCAGGATGTCAGCGCGGGCGCAATTTTCGCACGCAATCGCAAGGGGCTTCACGCACTTTTGAGGTGTACAGCCAAAGCTTGGTCTTAGATTCTGACCAGCCTTCCGTATTTGTAAATCTTTATCACGACATCACCAACCAATTGAAAATGGAGCGACAGATTTTAGAGTCGGCGAAGATGGCCGAACTGGGCACGATCGGCTCTAGTATCGCGCACGAACTGAATAATCCCTTGGGTGGTATTCTCTCTTTTACTCAATTGATTAAAATGGATATGCGCCCCGACAATCCGCTTTATCCCGACATCGTGGAAATGGAAGCCGGCGTGCAACGCTGCAAAGAGATCGTGCAAAACCTTTTAGGTTTCACACGCAATCCCAATTCTGACCAAGAAGGTGATGTCAGCTTAAAAGAAGTTTTGCTGCGCGCTTTGAAAATTGTCGAGCTGCAAACAAAGTCCCAAGGTATTGAAGTGAAGTTGCATTTTCCCGGCAACGATCCGCAAGTGCGCGGGCACTTTAATATGCTGGCGCAGGGTTTGCGTAACGTTTTACAAAATTCGATAGATCATTTAAACGATCGTTTGCGCCATGAAAAAGGATTTCGAGGAATTCTCGACATTGCAATTCTTGCCGACTCTGAAACTGCTCAAATAGTCATCACCGACAACGGGACGCCTGAAAAAAATCCAAGTCTTCCCATAGGTTTAGGCGTCTCTGTGGCCGCACAAATCCTGCGTGATCACGAAGCCGAGCTGCAATTTTCAGCAGGTCTAGGCCAGGAAAACATGGCAAAAATTTCCTTCTCTCGTCTAGTTTTAAGGTCCTGAAAGCCTTACCTGGCGCGGTTTTTTTGACAGTACCGTCAAAAACCCCTTATCCTATTTTTAGGAAAAGAACCCACCATGGAAGGACGGTTCATGCGCAGCCAACGTGTTCTGATATTAGATGACGAGTCATCACTTCGCACCGCTCTGTTTAGAGTTTTGGATCGTAAAGGTCTTAACGTCATCACCGCCAACAAAATCGAAGAAGCCAAAGTGCTTTGCCAAGGCGACACTCATATTGATTTAGCCATCGTTGATTTAAATTTGCCTGATGGTGACGGTATCGAGTTCATGACCCACTTAAAATCATTAAGTCCGGCGACTGAAGTGATTATTCTGACAGGCCATGCAACGATTGAATCTGCAATTCGTGCGACTCAAAAAGGCGCTTTTCACTTCGTGACAAAGCCTTTCAATCTTGAAGAACTGATGAGCTTAATCGAAAAAGCTTTGACGCATAAAAAACTTCAACAAGAAAATCAGCAACTGCGTTCTGAGTTAAACAAGAAGTACAAATTTGACCAGATCATCGGGACGAGCGAGCAGATTCAAAATGTGCTGCGCCTGATTGAACGTGTCGCAGATTCTGATTCCACGATTTTAGTGACCGGAGAATCCGGCACGGGTAAAGAACTGATTGCTCGCGCTATTCACTATAACTCCCCGCGCGCTCAAGGTCCTTTTATTCCTATCAACTGCGGCGCGATTCCTTCAGAACTTTTAGAAAGTGAATTGTTCGGTCACATGAAAGGGGCTTTCACAGGCGCTATTGCTAACCGTGTCGGCCGTTTCGAGATGGCTGATGGCGGGACTATTTTCTTAGATGAAATCGGCGACCTTGAACCTTCTTTGCAAGTAAAACTATTACGTGCCTTGCAAGAGCGCAGTTTTGAGCCCGTGGGTTCAACGAAGACAGTGTCCGTGAATGTGCGTGTGATCGCCGCGACAAATATCAACTTAGAAGAAGCTGTTGATATGGGCCGTTTCCGTGAAGATCTGTTCTATCGTTTAAATGTAATTCCTTTGGTCGTTCCAGCTTTGCGTGAGCGCAAGACAGACATTCCTTTGTTGCTCACCCATTTCATGGATACATTTAATAAATCCAAGGGTCGCGGTCTTACCGGGATCACCAGTGATGCCCTGGAGTGCTTAACGAACTATGCATGGCCAGGCAATATCCGCGAACTAGAAAACTTGGTAGAGCGCATGACGATTCTTAAAGGCCAAGGTCAAGTCGACATGTCTGATTTGCCAATCAAATACAAATCAGGAAAAACCGCCTCTTCTGAAGTCGGCGGCTTAGAGATTCCTGATAACGGCATGGACTTTAACTCGGCCGTAGATTCTTATGAAAA
The DNA here is from genome assembly GCA_013360185.1 of Bdellovibrio sp. Classification (GTDB taxonomy): domain Bacteria; phylum Bdellovibrionota; class Bdellovibrionia; order Bdellovibrionales; family Bdellovibrionaceae; genus Bdellovibrio. Next base: position 2,587 of record JABWCO010000037.1, on the reverse strand, counting down.
TGCCCTGATCCTAAAGGCTTTAGAAAAAACAGGTTGGAATCGCAATCAAGCCGCCGCGCTGTTAAGACTGAATCGAACCACGTTGGTAGAGAAGATCAAAAAGAAAGGTCTGACTCCTCCGAACGAGATTATTCCAAGCTAACTGACTTTATGAACCCCTGGATTCTTCTAGGGGTTTTCTTTTTTTAAAGATCTATTTTCTTATCCAGTAAAAATCTATGTTAAATTGTGCGATTTCTTCAGCCGGGGATTCGTGAACGACTTTGACAAATCTTTGCAAGGTTTGCAGCATCTTTTCACGCAGTATGGTGAAGTCACTTTTGCTAATTGAAAAATTTCCTGAATACATCATGTCAGGCAACTATTAGTAAGTACGGTTCGAGCTTAAAAAGAAAAAACCCACAGCCCTGAAAGACTGTGGGTTTCTATTTTTGGCTTTCCCCTTAAGTTATTCTCTGACCGACGTATTGTCTTTCACAGAATGAACCCCCTCGATCGCCAAAACTTTCTTTTGCAGAATTTCTTGTTCTTCAGGCGTATTCACAAATCCCTGAAGAGAAGCCTGACCATTTTTCACACGCACGTTCACGTTGCGGGCTTCGTGCGACAATTGGTCATCATTAGATAAACTGCGGCTGGCCATCGATTGCAGATCAGAGTCTGAATAGAATCGCGGCGCAGTGGGATCATAGGTGCCTTGTTTAGAAATAATTTTCTCTGCAGCAGCTGCTGTCCCTGCGAATACAAAAAGTGATAAGATTACAAATATTGTCTTCATAAAGCCTCCGACGTCGACTTAAAAGGAATCACACCTTTTATCTTAGACCTCAGGGATAGAATGAAAAGACTTGGTTTAAAAAATCGTTCCGTACCTGCTCGTTAGCACTATTTCTTTACGAATAAATGTAACATCTCAAAAAGAGCGTCCATTCCTGCCAAAGCTGTAATGTCCCCGTGATCAAAAGGAGGTGAAATTTCAACTACGTCACCGCCGACTAAATTGGGAATTTCGAAGGCCCGGAAAATGCGCTGTACTTCGTAAGTCGTTAAGCCACCTGGCACAGGCGTTCCTGTTCCCGGCGCATAACTTGGATCTAAATTATCAATATCGTAACTGATATAAGTCGGTGTGTTGTCAAACTTTGGTAACGTCTTTAAAAATTCAGGCAAAGATTGATTGCGAATTTCATCGACCGTGATCACGCGAATGCCGTGCTTGTTCACAAAATTTAGATCATCACTGCCGGCCAAGGGGCCACGGATTCCGATTTGCACCATCTTTTTGGGGTCGACTAAACCTTCTTCCACGGCATGGCGAGCGAACGCCCCGTGATGATATTCACATCCCCAGGCGGCGGGGTAAGTGTCTAAGTGCGCATCAAAGTGAATGAACGCTAAAGGTTTACCATATTTTTTTCTTAATGCTCTTAACACCGGTAAGGTTGTCGAATGATCCCCCCCGACAGAGAGGAATTTTTTATCATGGCTTAAAATTTCACCAACAAATTTTTCGATGCGTTCATAGGTTTGCCCTTGATCGATCGGCACCGTTGGACAATCACCAATGTCCGCCACCTTGAGTTTTTCGAAAAAATTTTCCATGCGAGTCATATGGAAACCACGACCTAAACTCGACACTTCGCGTACCTTCGCAGGAGCAAACCGCGCACCAGGACGATAGGAAACCCCCCCGTCATAAGGAATACCAAAGATCCCAATATCGTAATCCGCTTTAAGGTCTACATAGGGCAGACGAAAGAAAGTTTTAATAGCGGAAAAACGGGGGAACTCACGTCCACTTAGGGGCTTGTATTCCATATTGACTCCTCAATTATGTGAAGACTACATTACCGCGGATGACTGCAAAATACGACTATAAACTCGACCACAAACAGCTTACGCAATGGTACAAAAAAAATCTGCGCCCCTTACCGTGGCGAGAAAATAAAAACCCGTATCGTATTTGGCTTTCGGAAGTGATGTTGCAACAAACAACGGTGGTTGCGGTCATCCCGTATTTCGAAAAATTTCTAAATAAATTTCCCACAGTTCAGGATCTGGCGAACGCCCCTGAAAGTGACGTATTGGAAGCTTGGGCCGGTCTAGGTTATTATTCTCGTGCGCGCAATTTACATAAGGCAGCTAAGGCCTTGGCGACACATGGTTTTCCTGCAACTGCAGCCGAACTTTTACAGCTGCCAGGGTTTGGCCCTTATACTTCGCGCGCCGTTGCCAGCATTGCCTTTGGCGAAAAGGTCGGCGTCTTAGATGGCAACGTCATCCGTGTGTTATCGCGCCGCTATGGTTTGAAATTAGAATGGTGGAACAGCAAAGGCCGGGACACCTTGCAAGGCATCTCGAATGACTTATCGGCCTTAGGCAATGCCGATATTGTGAATCAGGGGTTGATGGAGCTGGGCGCGACTGTTTGCACCCCACAAAAAGTCATTTGCATGCTGTGCCCTTGGGCCAGCACATGTGTATCACGCGAAAAAAACCTTGTGGATAAATTACCTTTGAAAAAGCCTCGCAAAGAAAGCGAGGTCTGGGTCTGGAAGCCCTTGGTCAGCGTAAAGGATTCCAAAGT
>JABWCO010000162.1 GCA_013360185.1 Bdellovibrio sp. | reverse complement strand
CCATAGCTCCAGCTAGACTGGAGCATCATTTGGATTATGAGAAAGACTTGTTCAAGAGTCCAAGTGCTACGTTCGCTTGTTGGTTCGCTTGTGCTAGTACACTAGTGCCGGCTTGCAACAAGATATTATTTCTAGTCATTTCAGATGTCTCTTCAGCTACATCCACATCTCTGATACGAGAGTTTGCGGCTGACATATTCTCAACGGAAACTTGAATGTTCGATACCGTTGATTGAAGACGATTTTGAATCGCACCGAAGTCCGCTCGCATCGCCGAGACACTCACGATAGCTTGGTCAATCGCTGCCAGCGCATTTTGTGCTGAAGCTTTGTCCGCTACCGATGTCAAGTTCACTCCCAAAGCCGCGGAATTCGCGTCTGCTTTAGAAGCATCGAAAGAGATACGGTCGATTTCAGGATTATTTCTAGTACCAACTTGGAAGTCCAAGATGGAGCCCACACCCGCTAGTAACTGAGTTCCGTTGAACTCTGTACCTTCGGAGATACGGTCGATCTCTGAAACAAGCTGATCATACTCCACGTTCAGGAACTGACGCTCTGTCGGTCCAACCGTGTCAGAAGCTGCTTGTACAGACAATTCTCTGAGACGAATTAAGATCGAAGAGATCTCATTCATCGAACCCTCGGCGACTTGCACCAGAGAGATACCGTCTTGAGCATTTCTTGATGCTTGTTTTAAACCGCGAACTTGAGCTTTTAAGTTCTCAGAGATCGCTAGACCAGCGGCATCGTCACCGGCGCGGTTGATTCGGAACCCTGACGCGAGCTTTTCCATGCTCTTATCAAGACCGATCTTCGTACCCCAGAGCACTCTCTGAGCATTTAACGAAGCAGTATTCGTGTTAATTCGTAAACCCATAATTCCTCCTCCTTGAAGATTTGCCGAGTTTCTATCCTTGAAACTCAGAGCACCGTACTGATGCTGATGGGCGGTTCATTCTTACCTTACTGATCGGTGCCTTTAGAAATTCCTAAAGTGATACGTCTCATTTTTTTACAGATCTGGACTAAAGGACCGTGAATTTGTGTCTGTAAACGAATATAAACGTTTTAACCACAAAGGCCTGTTGAGATTTTTTTAAAGTGTCTCGCACCGAGATTACGCGGCACCACGTTTTGTTATCTATATATGGGTGTTTTTTGCGAAAAGGTCTGGGTATTTAGGGCCTCCCCCACTGTATGAGATCCGGCTTCCTAAGATAATTGACATAGAATAAGCTCTAGAGATATTCCACTCACGAAATCTGGGAAACTCAGAGGAGAAATCAATGGAAATTCGCGACCCCGTTCACGGCTCGATTTATTATTCAGATCAAGAGGTCGCCGTCTTAGACACCGCTGAATACCAACGCCTGCGCGCAATCAAACAACTGGGTTATGCCGAGTTTAGTTTTCCGGGCGCTACACATAATAGATATCTGCACTCTGTCGGTGTTTGCCATTTAGCGGGCGAAACGTTTGATGCGATTTTTAGAGTATATCCGTTTTCCCGTCCTTCGGTGAAAACACGTTTCCGCCAAGTGTTGCGTTTAGGTTCTTTATTGCATGACGTAGGCCACGGACCCTTAAGTCATACGACCGAACAAGTGATGCCACATTTGTCGGAACTAAATATCAAAATTTATAAAGAGCAGGAACAATACGGCGATGAAGCGCACACGGTGATGAATCACAATCGGCGCGCTAACCACGAAGACTATACTATTAAGTACGTCACTGATTCCAAAATCGCCGAGACGATCTCGACCCAATTTCCTGATGTGCAACCGATTCATGTCGCTTGTTTGATTGATAAGGCCCTGCACTGCCCGGATGATTTCTTTATTGATAACGGAGTCGACTTCCGCCCGATCTTAAGTCAGTTGGTATCAAGTGAACTCGACGTTGATCGCATGGATTACTTAGAACGTGACAGTTACTTCTGTGGTACGAACTACGGTAAGATTGATCTTGCGTGGTTGATTCAGAATCTAACTTTCTTTCGTCGTGAAAACAAAATGTACCTGGCTTTAAATCGTCGGGCCTTGTATTCCTTCGACGACTTTTTGATTTCCCGCCATCACATGCATTTAATGGTGTACTGCCATCACAAGAGTATCATTTATGAAGAGATGCTGAATCGCTATCTGACATCGCCGGACTGCACCTTTGTCTTGCCTGGTGATATCAACGAGTACACACACTATAATGACTATCGCTTGCACGAGCACTTAACTAATGCGGTAAACCCCTGGGCACAAAGAATCGCACAAAGAAAACCGTTTAGAGTTCTGATCGAGCAACACAACACCGCAGAGTCGGAAAAGCCAGAGTTGATTAAGAAAGCTTTAGAGTCAGAGGGTATTGAAGTCATTCGCACTAGCTCCAAAGCTCGTCTGTCGAAGTATCACACAGCGTCCCCTGAAGAGCGGGCTTTACAGATTTACGTCGTGGATCAGTACGACCGATGGGCTCAACCGGCACCAATCAATCAAACGACTGAAATTTTTCAGCGTTATGAAGGCGCGCGTATCATTGATCGTATTTATGTTGCCCCGGAAAATATCGCAACTGCTGATGGTATCTTAAAAGGATTGAAGCTCCCGTAAAGGGAGCTTTGGCTTAGGACAAAGAAATCACTTGGCCATTTACAGCAGCACCATACTGACTGACAAGATAGGTGATCGTATTGGTCACTTTGTCAGGTTCAGTGATTCTTAGATGTGGCTCTTTTTCTTTCATTTTTTCGACAGCTTCCTTGATTGATTTAGCCTCAGGGAATTGAGCCAAAATAAACTCTTCAGTCAAACCTAACTTCAAAACATTCACGGTGATGTTGTGTTCAGCGACCTGCTTTGCCAAAGCTTGAGCAAATGGCACCAAAGCCCCGCGAGCCGCTGCCAGAATTGGATCTGGATAAATTTCATTTAAAAGATAAAGTATACGGCCACGTTTGCGGTTTTTAAGAAAGTTTAAAACGGCATGCGTGATCATCACCGAGCTTTTAAAGTTCACTTGAATTTCTTCGTCCAAATAACTTAAAGGGTCCCCGATTTTATAGCGATTGGGTTTGTTGTAAGTTTGTGCATCGATAAATAAATCCACGGCACCAAACGAATGCGCCGCTGAACCTACGGCGTCTTTGATATCATTTTCTGTTTTCATGGGTGACTTGATGCTGATCGCACGACCGAACTTCGAATTGATTTCACGTGCATCGTTCAGTTGGTTGCAAAAACGTTGGCTAGAAGCATTGTCAAAATCAAGTAGAACACAGTCTGAACCCAATTGCGTCAGCCCCATCATCAAACTTTGCACCGTGGTCGAAAAAGGTCCCACGATTAAAGTTGTACGCTCACGCAAATTAAATCCATTTTCTGTCGACACTCAAGTTCCCTTCGCTAAAACGTTCTGCCCGGCATCCGAAAAAGGTACGGCGTACCTTTTAGATTCTTTCGATGATGACTGCGAGCCCTTGGCCACCACCGATACATGCAGAACCTAAGGCATACTTTGCATTTCTGCGGTGCAGTTCATACACTAAGTGATTCATGATCCGTGTACCCGAAGCACCCAAAGGATGACCGATGGCAATGGCGCCTCCGTTAACGTTGGATTTAGCCGGATCTAGTTTTAATTCTTTTTCTACAGCTAGATATTGAGCCGCGAACGCTTCGTTCACTTCGACTAGATCCATTTGCTCTAATGTTAAACCCGCTTTTTGCAAAGCCATGCGAGCAGCTCCCGCAGGTCCAATGCCCATGATCGTCGGATCACAACCAACCGAAGCGTAACTTACGATACGCGCTAAAGGCTTAAGACCCAACTCTTTGGCTTTTGATTCGCCCATCAACAACGAGCACGCCGCACCATCGACGATTCCCGAAGCAGACGCCGCAGTAACCAAGCCATCTTTTTTGAACAATGATTTTAGCGTCGCGATTTTTTCTAACGTCGAATCTGGTTTTGGATGTTCGTCTTTTTCAACAACTACTGCGCCCTTACGACCTTCAACGGTCACAGGTGTAATTTCTTGAGCAAAAACTCCTTTATCAAGAGCCGCTTTGAAACGAGTTTGCGATTGAATGGCATACTTATCGCTCATCTCGCGCGTGATACCGTACTTTTCACCTAAGTTTTCAGCCGTGATCGCCATCGGCATTTTTGCATGAGCATCAAACAGAGCAGAAGTCATAAGATCTTCAAGCTCGAAGTTCCCCATACGCATTCCATCAAAACGAACTTTGCGTGCGACATACGGAACTAGCGACATCTGCTCAACCCCGCCAGCAAGAACTGCCGAAGCCTCCCCACACTGGATCATCTGCGAAGCGCTGACCCAAGATTGGAATCCACTGCCACACAAACGATTGACAGCCAGAGCGCCAACGCCCACCGGCACACCGGCTTTCAAACCAATGTGACGAGGTAGGTACGCAGCATCTGCACTTGATTGCACAACGTTACCAAAAATAACATGATCGATTTTTTCAGGAGACAATCCTGCTTGCTCTAAAGTTGCTTTCGCCGCCACAACACCAAGTTCAGTTGCTGTTACATCTTTTAGAGATCCACCAAAAGCCCCGAAAGGCGTTCTTTTTCCAGAGATAAAAACTATTTTTTCCATAGATTGAGCGTAGGCTCATAGACGACGATTATCAATCACAATTCTGGGTGCTCGATCTGAAAAAGGTACGACGCACCTACCAAGACCAAGCGAGTGCGACCATTGATAAATCTTGTTCGCGATTGGCGGTATGGCTGACGACAAGATCTTTGTCGCTGAATACTTTGTCTTTAAAAAAAATTGCCGAAGCGGCAGCCTTGGCGTCGTAAAGAACGGAGGCATTTAGCCAACCCGTGTATTCAATCTTTGCCAATGCCTGAAAGGCCTCAAGGCGGAAAGAAAATTTATGACTGACTCCGTGATCGCTATTGGCTGGAACCACAACATCGGTTTTCAATTTTTCTTGCGCATTTTCGGCCATACGCCCGAGGCTTGATGACTTAATGGCGGCCGAGTTAAACCACAACGAAAAACCGCGATCCGCAATACGAGTTAAGACCGTACTTTGGCTTTCGCCCTCTTTGAAATCTAACGGAATCACCTTTGCCACATCCGCTTTGGTGATTGTTGGGGTCACATTATCCACAGGAATAATCAGTCGCTTAAGCACCGGCTTGACGGGTACTTTCGCTGCCTTCACCACCTTGGCTAGGCAGGGGTGGGAGCTCATCAATAAAAAGAGGACACAAATAACTCTCTTCATACCCATACTCCTATACAAAGATCATTCCAAACAAATGGCACCAGGTCCGCGTAAAATGGATTTCATGGGCAAAATACAGCAGTCTAGAAAATACCTGTCGAAGAAGGCTTCAGGTGTCAGGTATTGGCGCTTGTTGGGAAGGAAAATATCAAACTGAGACGTCCTAGCACTGTCCTTGCAACAGCTTTCTGCGACGAAGCTTAGCATTTAAATTGTTTATCAAGAGTTGTGTGTTTCCAAAGCTTTAGGCTTTCACCCAGAACTCAAACGATTATTGCGTGCTAACAATTTACCGGCCTTGGCCAAAAGTTAAACACTGGAGTCCGTATGAAGCTAAAGAACATTAAGACATGTGCGATGATCCTGGTTCTATCCACGACTTTTGTAATGCCGCACCCTCAGGCTCTGGCCCAACAACGAAGTGCGCCGGTTTTCCCTTTAGATCTATTTCCTGAAGACGACAAAAGTGACACCGGCTTAACGCCCACTAGCCCCACGATTCCTACCACGAATCCATCGACTCCGCGCCCGAACAACTCCAACAACAACAGCTCAACCAAAAATACCAATAACAATTCATCCACCACCCGTCCGCAAAACAACGCAGCCGGCACCATGGATGTGGCGAAAGTAAAAGAATCCTATTCGTGTCCTCTTTTCGACAATCGCCCCCACCAAGAGCTGATTGATTCGATCGACGCTTTAAATAAAGTTGTAAAGGTGATTCCAGAATGTACGGGAACTCCATCGGCAAAAAGCATTGAAGAAAACGGCAAGGCGATTAAAGACAATATCGCTGCCTTACAAGCCATCATGATGGCGACGGACCCCGCACTGGTGAGTACCGGTCAAATCGATTCTTCAATCACCGCCGCCATATCTGCCTTTGGTAACTTAGGTGACATCTTCAACAACAATAGTTTCCTAAATTCTAAGTGTGGGCGCGAAACAATGACTTCGGGTAAAGTCGCATTGGCTTTAAATGACGTGATCAACGGTTTAGCACCCTACGCTTTATTTGCCGTTTCCATGAATGCCGCTTTGACACCCGCATTGCCGTTTGT
>JABWCO010000036.1 GCA_013360185.1 Bdellovibrio sp. | reverse complement strand
GGAAAAAACTGTGGCTATCGTAAATAGCGAACTTGTTCTGCAATCTGACTTCACTGAATTAAGCCATCGCCTCGGCAAGCCCGGCATGATTGATGAGTCTTTGCTTGATGGAAAATCAGAAGCCTCATTAAAAGGCAGCCGCAAAGAACAGCTAGATTATTTGATCAATGAAAAAGTCATCGCATCTGAAATTAAGAAATTAAACCTATCTGTTACCAATGACAGGGTGGATTCAGAAATCAAAGACACCGCAAAACGCTACAATGTATCTGAAGAACAACTTAAAAGTATTATCGCGGGCCAAGGAACTACTTTTGAAGAGTACAGAACCTTCCTAAAAAACAGCATCGAGAAAAGAAGTCTGGTTGAATCTGAAATCATTTCTAAGTTACGCATCTCTGATGAAGACGCTTTGAATGAATACTTAAAAACAAATCCTAACAACCGACCCTCTATTGACGAGTTCGGAGTTGCTCATATTTTCTTTAATCCAAAAAAGGGCAGTGCCGAAGAAGCTCTGAAAAGAGCTGAAGTTGTTTTGGCAAAATTGCGTGGTGGTGATAACTTTGAAACCTTGGCACAGCAGTTTAGTGAAGATCCAAACTTTTCGGCGGGTGGCAGCCTGGGCACGTTTAAATCCGGGGAATTTCTTCCAGAAATCGAAGCAGCTATTTCGGGGCTTAAAGAAGGCGAAACAACACCCATCGTAAAATCTCGCATGGGTTTTCATATCGTAAAATTGACTGCAAAAAAACTTACTGCCGATCCTAAGTTTGAAAGAGCCAAAGAACACATTAAGGCTCAGTTGATGGAAGCAAGCTTTAAGCGTCAGCTAAAAAGATGGCTGCAAAATAAGCGCGACGAGTCTTTTGTTCGCATCAATGACTAGCCTGAAAGTTGCTTTAACAACCGGAGACACTGATGGCATCGGCTTTGAAGTTGCTGCCAAAGCTCTTGATAAACTTGGGCCCAAAAAAAATCTGCAAGTACTGCTTTGGCGTTCCGAAGACGTCAATAAAAAATACCTTCAACTTATTGATAAAAAATGGCAGCGAATTACCGTTGATTCGCTTGATGAGGCCTACAAAATTGAAGGCTCTTACTTGATCGACATTGCCTCTGATTTAAACCCTGCAGAGTGGGTGGAGCTTAGTGCAAAAGCCTGTTTACAAAAAAAAATTCACGCCCTTGCAACCGGCCCTCTTTCAAAAACCAGCATTAAAGCTGCGGGATTTAAGGATTTAGGTCACACTGACATTCTTAAACGCGTTTCAAAATCCAAGTCTGTGAATATGGGCTTTATTGGCGACAAGTTTAATGTCGTACTTGCCACAGGACATATTCCCTTAAAAAAAACGTCACCAAGTTTGAACTTTACAACCCTTGCGCAGGCTTTATTGAATGCCAATAAAATGCGCCTTATGCTTCCCGCGGCTCAAAGTACGCGTCCCATCGGGATTTTAGGACTTAATCCACACGCCGGCGAAAAGGGTTTAATTGGTCAGGAAGAGTTGGTTTTATTCCCTCAGCTTCTTTCCTTCGCCAAAGAAAATAAGATTCCCCTAGAAGGACCTCTGGTGCCCGACGCGGCTTTTTTGCCTTCTAATTGGAAGCGTTATTCGGTTTATTTAACCCTGTACCACGATCAGGGCCTCATTCCTTTTAAGATGATTCATGGCCAAGACAGCGGTGTGCACATCAGTTTAGGAATTCCTTTTGTGCGCACGAGTGTTGACCACGGCACAGCCAAAGATATTTTTGGTAAAAATGTCGCAAATCCTAACTCAATGTTGGATTCACTCCGTTGGGCGATAAAATTTGCTCGACTCTAGAGCCCTAAAATTATATCTAACTACCTGAAATAATTGAGGTGATTATGTTTCAACCAGTCATTTTTAGAGAATACGATATCCGTGGCGTTTACAACGGACAGTTCGATGATAACTTCGCCTACCTACTAGGTCGCGCTTACATCGTTTACATGAAAGACGTTGCTGGAGTGTCAAATCCCACAATCGCTTTGGGTCATGATGCGCGCGAAAGCTGCCCTGCAATTATTAAAAATCTTGCTAAAGGCATGATGGAGTCTGGCGCGAAAGTTATACATTTAGGCCTAGTAACAACACCTGTTTGTTATTTTGCCACTTTTGAAGTTCCTGGAGTCAATGGCGCTATCCAAGTAACTGGCTCGCACAATCCTCCAGAGTATAATGGTTTTAAAATTTCTGTCGGCAAGGGCACTATCTTTGGCGCAGAAATTCAAAAATTGCGTGAGATTATTCAAAAGGGTCAGTTTATTGATGGCCAAGGTTCTGAAGAACACTTCGACATCAAACCTATGTATTATGCTCGTTACAAAAAAGAATTCGGTACAATCAAAGACACGAAAATTGTTTTAGATTGCGGTAACGGCGCTGGCGGCTCTGTCGTACGTGGCTTGTTTAACGCTGTTGGTTTGAATCCAACAATTTTGTTTGAACAACCAGATGGTCGCTTCCCGAATCACCATCCAGATCCAACTGTTGAAGAAAATCTTGTCGACTTAAAAGCGCAAGTTCTTAAAGAGGGTGCGATTTGTGGTATCGGTTTCGATGGCGATGCGGATCGTATTGGTGTTGTCGATCATACGGGTCGCATGATTTATGGTGACGAGTTAATGGTCATCATTTCACGCGCAATTCTTGAAACTCAAAAGGGCGCGAAAATTATCGGCGACGTAAAATGTTCTGACCGTCTTTACCAAGACGTTGCCAAACACGGCGGCCAACCCATCATGTGGAAAACAGGCCACTCATTGGTAAAAGAAAAAATCAAAATAGAAAAAGCTCCGTTTGGCGGTGAGATGTCCGGCCACGTTTTCTTCGCTGATCGCAACTATGGATACGACGATGCGCCTTATGCGGGAATCCGTTTGGTAGAGATCATCGCCAAAAGCGGAAAAACAATTCCTCAACTTCTTGAGGGTCTTCCGCCATCATTCAATACACCAGAAATTCGTATCGACACGACCGAAGAGAAAAAAGTTTTGATCGTTGAAAAAATGATCGAAGCTTTCCCTGGCGGGCCGGGTGCGGACTATAAAGTGGATTTCACCGATGGCATTCGCTTAAGTTTTGCCGATGGTTGGGCTCTTTGCCGTTCTTCAAACACGCAGCCGGTGGTTGTGGTTCGCTATGAATCTTCTTCACAGGCGGGCCTTGATAAAATCCGCTCTCGTGTTGAAGCTGTTGTGAATAAGTATCTGTAATTTTGCCTATTTAGCTTTGGTGGCGAACGTTTAAAGTTTTGCCGCCAAAGCTTTCCTTCTGTGACATTTTCCGTCCCGACCTTAGATCATTTTCAACAATTTAGACTCTAACTAGTTTTATTCCCTTTAAAGCTGGCACCCTCTTCGCAATCTGAAGTTGTCCTAAGCTCTTGGTGTTGAACTTTAAAAGGATACCTTATGAAAAAGTCTTTTGTTTCTGCTCTTATCTTAATGTTTTCTCTAAGTGCAGCGGCTCTTGCCCCGATAAAGGGTAATGACGCTTTAGATATCGTAAAAACACTGGATAAAATGGGTCTAAAACCCGTGGCTGCTGAAAATGTTGCTGGATACACTAATATTAAAACATATTCCTTAATGGGCCTCGTTTGCCAAACAGGTCTTCCGACCAACGCTTTTAATCCCCAAGTGGAAGCCACGTGCTCTCTTGAAATCGTGCTGTCTGTGGGTCAACTAAAACAAATCAAAGCTATTTTGCAATCAGGTGGCTTGAATTCAAACAACGCAATTTTTAAATTATAAAACAAATTTTCTGGTACGTTCTGGGTCTGTACGCTTCTGTTTTAAACCCGCTTCACAAGAGCGGGTTTTTTTATTCCTAAGAAGTTACTCAGGGTCGAGGTCAAAAAAGAAATGAGCATTTCAAAAAGAATTAAAGATGCCCTCGCCAAAAATAAAAAAAGCCCCATCCAAAGACGGAGCTTTCTTTAATTTTCAGTCTTTACCAACCAACTAAGGTTGGCGCTAAGAAACCGATCAAACGGGTCCTTAGCGACGACCGGACTAAGCCAAACGCAAAGCGATGATTAGCGCGTAGATTACTAGAGACTCGATAAGTGCAAGACCCAAGATCATTGGGATCAAAAGTTTACCAGAAGCCGCTGGGTTACGAGCAATACCTTCAAGAGCTGTAGCTGCAGTTTTACCTTGAGCCATAGCGCCGCCGAATACTGACAAAGCGATAGCGATAGCAGCTGCGATAGCTACCAAGCCACGGTCAGAGTTAGCAACAACTGGAGTAGCTGCTTCTTGTGCGAATGCAGATGTAGAAGCCAACAAAGCAACCATTGCAACGATCATTTTTTTCATGTGATTTCTCCTCAATATGAGTGGTTAAGTTTGCTCTCTAGTGATCGTGTGCAATCGCGAATGCCACGTAGACCATTGAAAGCAATGTAAATACAAAAGCTTGAACAAAACAAACGAACAATCCCATGATATAGAATGGAATTGGAATACCGATAGGTACAAGATCCAAGAACACAGATAAAACCGTGTGGTCACCCATCATAACGTTGGCAAGACGAAGTCCCAAAGAGAACGGACGAACAAAGTGTGAAACCAGTTCGATCACAAACATCAATGGAGCTAAGAAAAGAACCGGGCCCATGAAGTGCTTAAGGTAAGCGCCAATGCCGTTTTCTTTTACGCCTTGGAAATTATAAAATAAGAACATCAAGCAACCGAAACCAAATGTCGTGTTGATGTTTTCTGTCGCAGGTGTCATCCCTGGAATCATCCCGATCAAGTTGTTAAACAAGATAAAGAAAAACACAGATGTAAAAAACGGAACATAGTGTTTACCATGTTCACCGATAACCATGTCTGCAAGTCCATCCATCATTTCCGTCAACATCTCGAAAATGCCACGAAGAGAAAATTTGCTTGCAGGAAGAACAGCGGTTTCGCCTTTGCCTAAAGCAACACGTGCTGCTGTTCCGATTGCAAATACACTGACGGTTGCTACGCCCAAAGTTGCAACGTGTGCATACTCGTGACCTACACCAGGAATTAATTGTGTCCAGTTAAATGACATTGTCTTTTCCTTCTCTATTTAAGGATTCTTTCAGCGCATAAACTATCGCCGAAAGAACAAAACTCGTCACTCCCATGGAAAACCACAAAGGGTTAAACCAAGAAAGCTTGACCAGCGTAAAGATAATAATCCCTAAAATCGCGTACTTAAATACAATGATTCCGATGGCTAGGGCAATCAGTTTCTTTTTAAAGATCATCCCATAGCCGATTCCAAGCATTATAAAGCTGCCAAGAATCACCAAAGAGCCAGTTACAAACGAAAGGGAATGTTGTGGTGCGTAATAAAACCCCAAAAGAAGCCCACCGAGGACCGTGATCAGGGCTTGAGTTGTGAGAACAGTTTTCATTTTTGTGGTGGACGCTTTAGGGCGTCGGCTTCTTCCTTTTCTTCAGATTTTTGCATACGTTGCAGAAGCCATATCACTCGCCACAACCATCCGATCAAACACAGAAACGTCAGGCCTACAAAGATAAGACCCTTTGATTGATATTTTTGATCCAGATACTGACCAAGGTAAAAACATCCAAGAATTAAACCGACAAGCTCAAAGCCGATCGATGCAAAAATTATATACTTCTTCACTACTTCCTAAAGCCTTTCGCGCCAGGAGCATTTTTCATTCTCTCTTGCAGACGCTTTATACGAAGTTCAATGTATTCCGGAGGATTGTATTTCGTGCGATGTTCTTCAAGAATCGCAATCGCGTTTTTAAAATCTAAATTTTCTTCATAACAAACGGCCAGAATCAGGGCGACATTTTCTTGAATGGCTTTTTCTGGATAACTTTGAATAAGCTGCTTAAAGATATCGGCCGCTTTGATAAAATCCTTGCGTGCCACCAGAATATTACCCTTAAGCATCAAGGCACTAAAGCGAGTCGCATCATCACCCTTAAGCTTCAATAAGGAATCGATTTCTGACTCTGCTTGGAAAAAATTATTTTGATAGTACTGCGCGCGCGCAATATTCATTTTGTACTGCGCCTCTTCCAGATCCGTATGTGGCATCTGCTGCAACTTACTGTATTCGATAATCGCGCGTTGATAATTTTGTAAATTATTAAAATAGATGGCCGCTATTTGCTTTTGCGATTCCAGCCGCTCTTTTTCATCGACCGAATTAAGCACAATAAAGTGATGGTAATCGATCGTCTTATTAAAATCTTTGATTTCAAAAAACGAAATGCGGGCCGCCTCACGGGCTGCCTCTAAAGTTAAACTTTTTGTATTATTTCTTTTAATGACTCGGTCTAAGTAGCTAAGTCCGATGCGATAGTGTTCCTGCGCAATCTCTTTCTGGGCCCGCTTATAATCCGCCTCCTCTTGGGAAGAGCAGGCGGTGAGTGTCAGCACTAGGGCGACCAGAAAGAGTCTGAACATTTTAGTGAGTAACTGCATCCGGCGGAGTTGTCGGAGCTGGCGCTTCTTCAACTGTTTGATCTTCTTCGACAACCGCGACACCTGTCACAGTTTCGTCTTTTTCATCGATATTGATCAAACGCACACCTTGAGTATTACGACCTAGAACTGAAATATCCGAAATTTTCATACGGATAACCTGTCCTTTGTCAGTAGAAAGAATAAGTTCCATTTTTTCTGAAACTTTTTTCGTACCGATAACTAAACCCACCTTGTCTGTAGTTTTTTGGGTAATGATACCCACACCACCACGAGACTGGATACGGTACTCTTCTGTTTCAGAACGTTTTCCGTAACCTTTTGAAGTGACCATTAAGATAGTGTCTTTTGTATTCTTCTCTAAAACTTCCATTGCGACAACGACGTCATCTTTTGCTAGCGTAATTGCTTTTACGCCACGAGCAGTACGACCCATTCCGCGCACGTCTTCTTCGTTGAAACGAATCGACATACCCTCTTTGGTCGCAATAAAGATATCGCTTTCACCATCCGAAATCTTAACATCAATAACACCGTCTTCAAGGTCCGTGGTCAACGCAATGATTCCTGCTGTACGAGGGTTTGCGAAAGAATCCAAAGATGTCTTTTTGATAATGCCTTTTTCAGTCAACATAACTGCATATTTATTGGCGCTAAAATCGTTAACCGGAAGAATCGAGCGAACACTTTCACCGTTCGCCATTTGGACAACATTCGCCAACGATTTACCTTTAGACGTTCTTGTACCAAGTGGAAGCCTATGAACTTTCACCCAATACACTTTACCTTTATCAGTAAAGACCAAAAGCATTGTTTTAGTTGTGGTAGAGAAAAGATCTGTAACGTAGTCTTCCTCTTTAGTCTCCATGCCCTTCGTGCCCTTACCGCCACGTTTTTGCACGCGGTATTCTTCAACTGGGATGCGTTTGATCAAGCCTGTGTTAGTGACAGTCACGACCATTTGTTCATCTGCAATTAAATCTTCGTCCTCGATATCATCAAGGCTGCCAGTAATTTGTGTCCGGCGTGGATCTGCGAAACGTTTTTTTATGTCTAAAAGTTCGCCCACAATAATTTTGTAAATTTCATTCACGTCCGCTAATACAAAACGTAACCAGTCGATTTGCTTTTGTAGCTCTGCAAGTTCGGCGATGATTTTATCACGCTCTAAACCAGTTAAGCGCTGTAATCTCATCTCTAAAATTGCAACGGCTTGACGCTCACTGAATTCGAATTTTGCCATTAAGGCTTCGCGAGCAGTGTTGGCTTCTTTTGAAGCGCGGATCGTTTTAATAACTTCTTCAATATGATCTAAAGCTTTTTTCAAGCCTTCTAAAATATGAGCGCGTTCTAAAGCTTTCTTAAGTTCAAAAATACAACGTTTAGTAACCACGTCGCGACGATGATCAACGAAAGCTTCCAGCATGCCTTTCAAATCGAAAGTTACTGGTTGGTTTTTTGCATCCAGTGCCAGCATGATAATACCGAAACTTGTCTGCAACTGTGTAAATTTATAAAGTCTGTTCAAAATCACGCTAGCATTTTCGCCGCGCTTAAGCACAACGACGATGCGCATACCTTCACGTGAAGACTCATCACGGATATCAGAGATACCTTCGATTTGTTTGTCACGAACCAGGTCCGCCATGCTTTCAATAAGCTTAGCTTTATTAACTTGATAAGGAATTTCAGTAATGATGATTTCTTCACGGTCTTTGACCTGAACAATTTCAGCAACACCTTTAAGCGAAATAATTCCACGGCCTTTTTTGTAAGCCTGTAAGATCCCTTCGCGACCCGCAATCGTACCCGCAGAAGGGAAGTCAGGGCCTTTGATGAATTGCAAAAGATCATCCAACTGACACTGAGGATTGTTAATCAAATGGATACATCCATCGATCACTTCACCTAAGTTGTGAGGCGGAATGTTAGTCGCCATACCGACTGCGATACCAGTAGAACCATTCACCAAAAGATTCGGGAACTTCGCTGGTAAAACCAACGGAATTTCCATCGAGTCATCATAGTTCGGTCCAAAAGGAATCGTTTCTTTTTCGATATCCGATAACAATTCTTCTGCAAGCTGAGTCATGCGTATTTCGGTGTAACGCATAGCCGCGGCACTGTCGCCGTCGATCGAACCAAAGTTTCCTTGGCCATCTTCAAGTGGATAGCGCAAAGAGAAATCTTGCGCCATACGAACCATCGTTTCGTAAACGGCTGAGTCACCATGTGGATGGTATTTACCGATCACATCTCCAACAACACGGGCAGATTTTAAATACGGACGATTCGAACGGTTATTCATTTCACTTTGTGCAAAGAGCACGCGACGATGAACTGGTTTTAAACCATCGCGAACATCGGGAAGGGCACGACCCACGATAACCGACATGGAGTATTGCAGGTATGCGCCACGCATTTCCTTACTAATATCGACGAGTGTTACGCCTTTTTCTGAATTATTTTCCATACTTCACCTAACTAAAAATTAAACGTCTAAGCTACGCGCAAGAAGAGCATTGTCATGAATAAATTGACGACGCGGTTCTACCATTTCACCCATCAAGATCGAGAATGTTTCATCCGCGGCAACCGCGTCTTCAATACTCACTCTTAGAAGAGTTCGGTTTTCTTTATCCAAAGTCGTGCTCCACAACTGTTCCGGATTCATCTCTCCTAGTCCTTTGTAACGTTGGATGTAGATACCTTTTTTGGTTGATTCCATAATGTGTGTGGAAAACTCTGTGTAGTTCTCGAATTGGAATTCGCTTTCGCCTTGCAAGATTGTGATCGGCAATGTGCTGATCGCTTGGATTTCGCCCCAAATTTTGCGCAATTCAATAATTTCTGAAGAACGAAGGTTGTCGACGCTAAATTTTGTGGTCATACGATCTGCATAACGAACCGTATAGATTTCGCTATAAGATTTACCAGTTTCAGGATCTTTTTTAACTTCACCTTTGTATTCAGTGATTCCTAATTTAGGTTCTGAGCTGATCCATGCCCCAAGATCAGCTAGAATCGCCGTCATTTTAGCATCATCAGTCAAAGTTTTTTCTAGATCAGCAATTTTACTTAACAAGAAGTAAAGAACATCTTTGTCGTATTTTTTCGAAGACACCCGCAAAAGATCATTGAATCTTTGGATATTCAAAATAAGTTGGCGCAAATCTTTTTCAGGCAAGTTTTCATTGCCTTTGATTTTGAAGTTATTCAGACCAGAACTTAAAAGATATTCTGTCAAAGCGGCTTCATTTTTCAGATATGTTTCACTTTGACCTTTTTTCGCGCGATATAACGGTGGTTGCGCGATATACACATATCCACGCTCTAAAACTTCAGGCATTTGACGATAGAAGAACGTCAAAAGCAAAGTCATGATGTGCGATCCGTCAACGTCGGCATCCGTCATGATAATAATTTTGTGATAACGAATTTTATCGATGTTCACATTATCTTTACCAATTCCAGTGCCAAGAGCTGAAATAATAACTTTGATCTCTTCAGAAGAAATAATTTTATCGAAACGTGCTTTTTCGACGTTTAGGATTTTACCTTTTAACGGCAAGATCGCTTGAGTACGACGGTCACGTCCTTGTTTCGCTGAACCACCGGCAGAGTCTCCCTCGACCAGGTACAGTTCGCAAAGAGCTGGGTCACGTTCTTGGCAATCGGCCATTTTTCCAGGCAACGATCCACCATCAAGCGCTGTCTTACGACGAGTCAGATCACGTGCCTTACGAGCAGCATCGCGAGCCCGCGCTGATTCCACACATTTCATGATGATATTTTTGGCGATAGAAGGATTGCGATCCATCCAATCAGCAAGTTTTTCATTCACCATGGTTTCAACAATACCCTTAACTTCGGCATTACCAAGTTTGGTTTTTGTTTGACCCTCAAATTGTGGTTCACGAACTTTTACTGAAATGACCGCTGCCAAACCTTCACGAATGTCTTCACCTTCTAGGTTTGTTTTTAAATCTTTTAAAAGATTTTTCTCAGTTGCATAGGCGTTGGTTGTTCTAGTTAAGGCGGCACGGAAGCCGACAAGGTGAGTACCACCCTCATGAGTATTGATGTTATTACAATACGTGAACACGGATTCCGAATAAGAATCATTCCACTGCATCGCAATTTCAATATCTACACTGTCTTTTTCACCACGGAAGAAAATAACTTCGTTATGCAAAGATTTTTTAGATTGATTCATGTATTGCACGAATTCTGCAACACCGTTGGCATATTGGAAATCTTGTTTCTTACCAGTTCTTTCATCTTTCAGCGAAATATGTAAACCCGCATTTAAGAAAGCCAACTCACGGAAACGATTCGCAAGTGTTGCGAAATCGTAGGTTACAGTTTCATCTTTGAAAATTTCGCGATCAGGTTTGAAAGTGACTTTGGTTCCCGTTTTTGTAGAAGGCTCACCTTGTTCAACCGGCGCCATGATTTTTCCGCGCTCATAATTTTGTCGCCAAAAAGCACCTTCACGTTGAACCTCAACGTTCACGCGAACCGAAAGGGCATTCACAACGGAAGCGCCTACGCCATGCAGACCACCAGAAACTTTATAACCACCGCCGTCGAATTTACCACCGGCGTGAAGGACAGTCATAACAAGCTCAAGAGCTGATTTTCCAGTTTGCTTTTGGGTTGCGACCGGAATACCACGACCGTCATCTTCGACAGTGATGGATTCATCGGCGTTGATAGTGACGTTGATCGTTTTGCAATATCCCGCAAGATGTTCGTCTACCGAGTTATCCACAATTTCATACACAAGATGGTGATAACCTTTAAAACCCGTATCACCAATATACATCCCTGGACGCTTACGAACTGCTTCAAGACCTTCAAGGACCTGAATCGAGTCGGCGGAATATGACTTTTGTTCTTCGACTGACACTGTAGTACCCCTCACTGAAATGCATTTACTCTGGGATTGCCAGAGTGCTCTTGCGTAACACTTCTTTTTTGTTGAAGTGACTAACCGAGGATTTGACCATCCTTGATTTGCAAAACGGACAGCTGATCGAGGCTGAATGATTGAGGTAATGTAAAATCTGTTGTCGTCACAAAAATTTGCGTGTTGATCTCGTGTAGGAACGTAATCAAGGCGTCTCTTTTGTTTTTATCGAGTTCAGATAAAACATCATCTAACATCAGCACGGGATAGGTTCCGTGAGCCTTCCTATGATACATTATTTGCGCCATTTTGAAAGACAATATGATCGCTCTTTGCTGCCCTTGGCTACAATAAAATCTTGAGTCTTTTTGCCCATATAGGAACACAATATCGTGCTTATGCGGACCAACTAAGCTGGTTCCGCTTGAGAGCTCCGCATCATGCAGTTCATGCAGACGTTTTTGCAGTGTGAAAAACACTTCTTCACGTGAAAAATTCATCGCATCATGATCAGAAACTAGATATTCCACGGAGATATCCACAGCCGAATTTCCAGAAATATATTGCATGGCATTATTAAACTCACGCGACAAACCAAGTAAAGCTGTGATGCGGGCATGGGTAAAATCGGCCCCTAAACGCAAGAATTGGGGGTTTAGAGCCTCCAAAAGGTTCTCTGTAAGGCTTCGGTCAGCCAAACCCTCTACAAAGTTTTTAAGGATCTTGTTGCGCGTTTTCAAAGTTTTACGAAAATCGCTGATTAAATCGGCATTCCTTTTGTCGAAAGTTATCAACAACTCGTCAACCAATTCGCGGCGATGATCTGCGCCTTCTTTGATCGATGCTAAACTTTCTGGGCTGAACACAACACTAGCGAATATTTTTTTAACGTCCGTTGAGGTTACGCGTTTTTCATTTAACGTTAAAACTTTGCGGCTTTTCGAAAGACCTAGTTTGAGTTTGTAGTGCAGATCTTTTTGGCTAATCAAAGCTTGAATAAGAGCTTCTTGATTAGTCGAATTTATCAAAGTCGAATTGTCGCCGTAACGAAAAGTATCTCCTTGCGAGATTAGATACATAGCTTCAAGTAGATTTGTTTTACCTTGGCCGTTCTCTCCGACGAAAACATTTACTCGTGGAGAGAAGGGAATAACAACGTCCCGGTAATTACGAAAATTAACAAGACGAAGTCTTTCAAAAATCATCAGATTCTCATTGGCATCACAACACAAGTGTAAGTTGTATCGTTGTGTGGTCTCATCAATCCTGGTGAAAGGTGATCATTCAATTCAAAATCAATTTTATCTTGATTCATACTGGTTAAGATATCGGTGATATATTTGGCGTTGAAACCAATTTTAATTTCTCCGCCAGTGTATTCAACTTCGATTTCTTCTTTCGCATCGCCTAGTTCTGGATTGTTCGAAGAAATTTCCATGCGGCCATTAGAAAGATTTAAAAGCACAGCCTTAGATTTAGCATTGGCTAAAAGTGAAACACGTTTCAACGATGTCAGGAAAGCGTCTCTGCTGATCATTACTTTTTGCGTCAGCTTCTGTGGAATAAACTGTTGATAATTCGGGTACTTTCCTTCAATCAAACGAATCATCAAGATCGTTGAAGAATGTTTTAGTACGAATTGAGATCCTTCGATCGCAATCTCAACGGAGCCATCAATGCTTTCCAAGATTTTTTTAATTTCGTGCAAACCTTTTCTAGGAATGATGACACCTTGGGTGGTGTTTACCTTCGCTTCGTTTGAAGGTTTATTTACTAAACTCATCCGGTGACCATCTGTCGCTACCATTTTGAATCCGCCTTGAGAATTCAACTCAAAGAAGACACCGTTTAGGTGGTAACGAGTTTCATCAGTCGATACAGAGTAAATTGTTTTATCAATCATCTCTTTTAAAACTTGTGCATGAATCGATAAGAAGGATTGCGAATTGTATGTCGGGAAGATTGGATACTCGTCAGCAGAAATACCGACAATCTTTGAAGTGTATTTTCCCTGTTTAATTTCCAACCAATTATTTTCTTTTTTAATTAAAGTAATCGGACCATCACCAAGTTCTTTAGCGATATCAAAAAGACTTTTTGCACTGACTGCAACTTTTCCGGCTTGATGTACTTGTGCTTTAATTTGGTCGGTAAGACTTACTTCCAAATCTGTGGCAAAAACTTTCAAAGAGTTTTGATCAGCCTCCAAAAGAACATTCACAAGAATCGGCATGGTGTTGCGCTTTTCTACGATGTTCTGAGTTTTTCCGATAAGGCTTAATAAATCTCTCTTATCAATTTCCAGTTTCATGAAAATCCTCTTTTTGTTTCAAGCTTGTGCTTTGACCCAATTTTGCACCCTCTTAATACCTATTACTTATATATTTAAATACTAGTAGTAGTAGTAGGGGCGTGGAAAACCTAACAAATCCTTTAAATACCTGTAAACACTAAAAAACACTTGTGGATAAGGTCTCTGTACAAACTCGGGCAAAGTCCCTTGTTTTTGGGGGTAACTTTACTCCACATCGTTAACCCCAGACTCATCCACAGCTCTTTCCACAGTCCACATTTACACACCTGTGATATTGTGGATCCTGGTTTCTAAGTCTTCAATATCCTTAGAAAAATCTTGATCCGCAGCCTGTAGACTTTTGACTCGATCCAGTGCATTCATCACCGTCGTGTGGTCTTTTCCGCCAAAGGCTTTACCAATATCGACAAGGGATTTGTCCAAAAACTTCTTAATTAAATACATCGCAATTTGACGTGGAACGACAATAGGTTTGGCGCGAGTTGAAGATTTTAAGTCCAGAATACGCACCTTAAAGTGATCTGCTACGATCTTCATGATCTCTTCAACAGAGATCGTCGATTGTGTTTCATGGTGCGATAGAATGCGTTTTACGAGCTCAAAATCAATTGGCAGACCTTGCAGTTCAGAGAACATCTTCACTTTTTTAAGGTTGCCTTCAAGCTCTCTGATCGATCGTTTCGAAATTCGCGCAATATAGTTCACAACGTCTTCTGGAAGACGAATATTATACTTTTCAGCCTTATAACGAAGAATTGCTATTCGCGTTTCCAAGTCTGGCATCGTTATATCTGCAATCAAACCGCGCTCAAGACGGGTGCGGCTGCGATCTTCAAGACCGTGAATATCCTTTGGCATGCGGTCGCTGGCTAAGATGACCTGCTTACGGCTATCAATAAAGCTATTAACGGTGTGGAAGAACTCTTCTTGAACAGCTTCACCGCGGGCGATGAACTGTACGTCGTCGACTAAAAGGATGTCTGAATTTTCGCGATACTTTTGTCGAAACTTATCCATTTCATGGCGCCGGATCGCTGAAATACACTCGTTCATAAAGCGTTCGGCTGAAATGTAAGTAATCCTAAGATGTTGATATTGATCACGAATATAGTTTCCAGCTGCATGCAACAGGTGCGTCTTACCCATTCCCACGGGTCCATATATATAGAGAGGATTATAGTCGTCAGACCCCGGATTCCTCGCCACATTGAAGCTTGCTGCGTGAGCAAACTCTGAATTCTTTCCCACTACGAAAGTTGAAAAGGTGAGTTCAGAGTTCAGAGTATCCGGCCCCCCAGACCTTTGTTGAGTAGTCTGGTTACTCTGAGCACGCGCCAGTTGAGCCTGGAGAATCTCAGTACCTCCAAAAGGCTCTTCATGGGTTGTGGATGTCTCAATATGAGCATTTACTTTGCTGCCAGTAATACTGAACTCGACCTCGAAAGGACGCCCATAAGTATCTGAAATTTCTGAATAAATTTTATCCTGTAAGTTCTCAATGACGAAATACTGATGCAAAGCATTTGGGACCCCAAGTATTAAACGAGGCCTTTCAGTTGAACCAGTTGTATTGACGTACTCAATAGGATCAAGCCAGGTATCCAATAACTTATTGTTATCGTTACGACTTTTCATCTTTGTTTTGATTAACGTCCAAAACGACGAGTTTAACTCCACTAAATATTTTTCCCCTCAGGTGCATGGACCTCTTAACAAGGGGAGCTGAAGTTTTCAACAGTTGACCTTCTTGCTGCAACGTGCTTTATTAGTGCCCCACGTATCTAGTTGCGAACAACTTTGTGGATTACATATTTAGTGCCTATTAAGGTGCAACTGACGTCATTTAGCGTCGTAAAAACAGTCTCAGGAGAAGAGTCATGAAACGTACATACCAACCATCAAATAAACGTCGTAAAACTACACACGGTTTCCGTGCTCGTATGGCTACAAAAGCTGGTCAAGAAGTTCTTAACCGTCGTCGCGCTAAAGGAAGAAAGCGTTTGACGGTTTCTACAGGTGGAAAATAGTTCCCCACACAGTATAAAGCGAAGCTCTGAATTCCTTTCTTTAAAACAAACGGGAAAAAGATATTGGCCTACCAAGTGGTTGCTTCTGAATTATCAGAAAAACCACGAAGGTCAGTTGCGTTTTGGAGTGACTGCAAGCCGTAAAGTTGGCCCAGCGGTCGTTCGAAACAAATTAAAACGTTGGTCAAGAGAGTACTTTCGAGCTTTGGTTGTGGCAGGAAATTCTATTGAAGCCGACATCAACATCATTTTTAAACCCATCGATGCAAACTTCTACAAAGGTCTTCCATATGAAGAATTTGTCAAAGCTTTGGATCGAGGTTTCGAAGTCTTGCAAAAAAATCTTTAAAAATATTTTATTGGTTTTTCTTGCTGCCTATCGAACTGTTGTAACTACCCATTTGGGTGGTTCATGTCGCTTTGAACCTAGTTGTTCCGCCTATGCAATTGATGCTGTTCATACTCATCCTACTCATAAAGCTCTTTGGTTAATCACGAAGAGAGTCTGTAAATGTCGTCCGGGTGGTCCTTATGGATACGATCCGGTCCCTGGAGGGAAAACCGATGCGTAAGAATGAAAACCCATCTTTCTTTGATCCAAAAACTTTGATTGCTGTGGGCTCCGTTGCTCTGATTTATTTCGGTTGGCAAACTTATCTAGGAAAGAAGTATCCGGGATATGCAAAAACACCAACCACGCAA
Organism: Bdellovibrio sp.; assembly: GCA_013360185.1. Classification (GTDB taxonomy): domain Bacteria; phylum Bdellovibrionota; class Bdellovibrionia; order Bdellovibrionales; family Bdellovibrionaceae; genus Bdellovibrio. Next base: position 11,572 of record JABWCO010000036.1, on the reverse strand, counting down.
ACTGAAACCAAAACCCCAGAAGAAGCAACGGGCACAAATGTCGTCACAGCTTCAAGCCCTGCGGAAGTTAAATCTGAAGTTGTTGCGCCTGGTGCCGCAGAACAAGTCTTCAATTATGCCAACGATAAAGTTTCCTTCCTGCTTACTAGTCGTGGAATGGGTTTAAAGAACTTCACGATCAAAAACTTTGTAGATAAAGACAAAAATAATATCAAATTGGGCGACTCTGCGGTTGATGGACTTTTTGAAATGCGTTGGGCAGGGGATTTAAAACCACTTGAGTTCCATGTCACTGAACAAGCTCCAGGCCATTTTGTCGGGACTTCGCAAGTGGGTGAAACGACTATTCGTAGGGAACTTAAGTTCAACGCTGAAAACTCTTCTTTTGCAAATACTGTAACGGTAACAAATCCAACAGAAGAATTTAAAAAAGGCTTCTCTCTTTTAATTCCTGAAACAATTCATGTTAAGGGCTCCTCTTCGATTTTCTTCCCTTCTTATGAACACCAAGATTTCTTTGTGATTCACAACGGTGGTAAGCATGAAACTGTGAACTTTAGCGGAGCAAAAGAAAATCAAAGCCAGTCCTTTACTTCCGCTTCGATTCTTTCTGTAAGCTCTCAATATTTTGCGGCTGCGATTTTAGATAAATCTGAGATCATTCCGGAAATCAAAGTAACTTCGCAAATTAACGAAAAAACGGCATTGGCAGAATTGCTCTATAAACCAGTGCAAGTAAAACCAGAGATGAATTTTTCTGAAATTCTATATGCAGGGCCCAAGTCTATCGATGCTTTAAAGTCTGTGGATCCAGAGCTTGCACATATTATTGATTTTGGATTCTTCGGCTTTATTGCAAGACCTCTTTTGTACGTTATGAAAGCCTGTTACTCAGTAGTAGGCAACTGGGGTGTCGCGATCATTCTTTTGACTCTTTTAGTGCGTCTTTGCGTTCTTCCTTTCAACGTCATGTCCTTTAAATCAATGAAGGCGATGCAGAAAGTGCAACCAGCGATCCAAGCGTTGCGTGAAAAGTATAAAGAAGATCCAATGCGTTTAAATCAGGAAATGATGGCAGTTATGAAAGAAAACGGCGCAAACCCCGTGGGTGGCTGTCTTCCGATGTTGTTACAAATTCCAATTTTCTTTGCTCTTTATCGTGTTATCGGTTCAAGCATTGAGCTATATGGTTCCCCGTTTGTGGGCTGGATCCACGATCTAAGCGCTCACGATCCATTCTATGTTTTACCGGTTTCCATGGCTGTATTTATGTACATTCAGCAAAAAATTACGCCAACGACGATGGACCCTACACAAGCTAAGATTATGACGTTCTTGCCTGTGATGTTTTCGTTGTTCATGTTGCAATTACCAAGCGGTTTAACGCTTTATATGGTTGTAAGTACCCTGTTCGGTATAATCCAACAGTATTTGATTATGAGAGACAAATCTGCGCCGACAAAATCTGTGAAAACAGCTAAGGCCTAGAGAAAAAAGCTCCAGGTTGTCTGCCGAATGATGACCTTGGTTTATTAGTAATAATGAAAATTCGGCCTAATTTCTTTTTTATACCTAGGAGGTAACATGGGTTTTTTTAGTAAGCTTTTCGGAGGGAAAAGCAAAGGTGCAAACAGCGAAGTTGAAGCACTTGTTCAAAAGACCTTAGAGGGAATCATCGAAAAAGCACAATTCGATCTTAGCTTCAAAATTAGAACTGAGAAAGAAGACGATGGCACAGCTGTTTTGGCAGTTGAATTAAGTGGTGCTGATGAAGAGATTTTAAAAGATAAAAAAGGCCAACTTTTGGATGCATTCCAATTGTTCCTTAAACGTGCTATTCAGCACAACTTTCCCGAAGACAAAACAAATGTCACTGTGGACTGTGGTGGATACCGTGACGAATCTGAAAACGCATTGATCGAGCGCGCTGAAAATTTGAAAGCGATTTGCATCGAACAGGGTAAATCGGTTTATTACCGCGCTTTGCCGCCGAAAGATCGTAAAGTTGTACATCAGTTCTTGGCTAAAGATCCGCGCGTAAAAAGCCGCTCACTAGGTGATGGCCTTTACAAAAAAATCAAAATTTATCCTGCAAAAGGACAAGGTCAGAACCAATCTTCTGATGAAGCTGGGTCTGCGAACGACTAATTCAGCATTGTCTGAATATGGGGTTGAAAGACCCCTGTTATAACCAAGAGGAGTTTTCAATGTATCGTGGAGATCGTGATCAAGACACAATTTGTGCGGTCTCCACTCCTCATGGTGTCGGTGGAATTTCTGTTATCCGTGTCAGTGGTCCGAAGACACTTTCTATAGTATCTAAAATAAGTCCTTTTTTACCTGAACATCCTGAATCTCATAAAGTTTATTTCGGTGCTCTTGAAGCCACTGAAAATGCTGAGGGGATTGACGAGGTTTTGGTAACCTATTTCAAACACGGGCGCTCGTTTACCGGCGAAGAAGTTATCGAGATTTCTTGCCATGGCAGTCCGGTGATTTGCCAAAGCATTCTGCAACAGTTAGTTACACTAGGTGCGCGTCCTGCAGATCGTGGTGAATTTACTTTCCGTGCATTTATGAATGGCAAGTTGGATCTTGTGCAGGCTGAAAGTGTTCTTTCATTGATTGAAAGTCAAAGTCAGCAGGCGGCGCGCTTAGCTTTGCGCCAACTTAAAGGCTCTGTTTCTGCAAAATTAGAAGATATCGAAAATGATATGACTTGGATTCTTGCGCATGCCGAAGCAGGAATTGATTTTTCTACGGAAGGTATCAAGGTTGTTGAAAATGATATCGTCCTTTCGCGTTTAAATAAAATTGAGGCGGGCTTAGAAGAGCTTGTGGGTACATTTAAAGTGGGCCGCCTGATTAAAGATGGATTCCGCGTGGTTTTAACAGGTCTTCCCAATGTCGGAAAATCGAGCCTGTTAAATCTTTTCTTAGAAGACGAACGTGCGATTGTGACGGACATTCCAGGCACAACTCGTGACGTGATTCATGGGGACACGAGCTTTAAGGGAGTTAAATTTACTTTTTTAGATACAGCAGGTTTGCGTGAGTCCGTTTCTGACCTGGTCGAAAAAATCGGGATTCAAAAAAGCCGTGAAGCGACGGGCGAATCCGATGTGGTGTTCTTCGTCTATGATGTGGAACAAGGAATATCGGCGGCGGAACTAGCTATTTTAGATGGTTTAGACCCTAAAAATACCTATATTTTGGCCAACAAAACGGATCGTTTAGCCTCAGTTCCTGGGGTCAATACGGTTGCAGATGCATTGAAAAACAGTAAATTTTTCCAAAAAATCGGGGACTTAGACTCGTTTCTGAAAAGAAGAGTGTTCTTTATCAGTGCCCTTGATAAAAAGGCCCGTGCTCAAGTGCTTGAAGAATTAGTGGGTGAGTTTACGGACTTGCAGGTAGAAAACACGGTTTTGATTTCTAACTCTCGTCATCTTGAAAACTTGTCGCGAGCTCTTGAGAACACACGTCGATCGAAATCTGTAGTTGAAGATGGATTGGGCGAAGAATTTTTAGCTTTAGAATTCAAAGAAGCTTTAATCGCCATCCACGAAACTTTAGGTAAACGATTCGACGACCAGATTATGGATCGTGTGTTTAAAGAGTTTTGCATCGGGAAATAATAAGTATGAATTCAAAAAGATATGATGTGATTGTTGTCGGCGCAGGACACGCAGGCGTTGAAGCTTGCTTGGCGGCGGCTCGTTTGGGTCAGCAAACTTTAATGGTGACTTCAAATATCAATCGTATTGCATACATGAGCTGCAATCCTTCAATCGGTGGTCTTGCAAAAGGTCACATGGTTCGCGAACTGGATGTTCTTGGTGGACAGATGGGGATCGCGGCTGACGAAACGACGATTCAGTATAAACGCTTGAATTCTTCAAAGGGTCCCGCAGTGCGTGGAACTCGCGTGCAAAATGATAAGCATCTTTATTCTAAGTTTCAAACAGACGCCTTAAATAACCAGCCAAATTTAGATCTGCTGGAAGGTGAAGTAAAACGCCTGATTTTGGACGGCAATTTATGTGTCGGTGTGGTTTTACAAGACGGATCAGAGATTTTCGCAAAATCGACGATTATCACCACAGGAACCTTCATGAACGGGGTTATGCACATCGGTCTTCGCCAAGAATCCGGCGGCCGTGTTGGTGATAAAGCTTCAGTCGGTTTGTCAGATCAATTGGCTGAATTTGGTTTTGATGTGAAACGCTTAAAAACGGGAACTCCGGCCCGTTTACATAAAGACAGCATTGATTGGTCAAAAACTGTTCCGCAAGGCGGGGATGATAAGGTTTATCCTTTTAGTTATCGCTCTTCGAGCCAATTAAAATTGCCACAAATTTTGTGTTATTTAACTCGTACGACGGAACGTACTCATGAAATCATTCGCGAAAACCTGCATAAATCTCCGATGTATTGTGGGATTATTGAAGGCGTGGGACCTCGATACTGTCCTTCGATCGAAGATAAGATCACTCGTTTCGCAGATAAAACAAGTCATCAAACTTTCTTAGAGCCCGAGGGCTTATCGACAGACTTGATTTACCTTCAGGGGATTTCAACAAGTCTTCCTGAAGAAGCCCAAGATCAATTTCTTAAAACTATCCCTGGTCTAGAAAATGTCAAAGTCGTTCGTTACGGTTATGCCGTTGAGTACGACTATATCGAGCCAACACAAATCTGGCATCGCTTAGAAACCAGAACAATTCGCCAACTTTTCTTGGCGGGACAGATCAACGGAACTTCAGGTTATGAGGAAGCAGCAGTGCAAGGGTTCATGGCAGGAGTGAATGCGGCCCACAGCAATTTGGGTCGTGAAGAATTCATTTTAAGCCGTGATGAAGCCTACATTGGTGTGTTGATCGATGATCTTGTGACGAAGGGAACACGTGAGCCGTATCGCATGTTCACGTCGCGCGCTGAACATCGTCTTGTTTTAAGAGAAGACAATACAATTGATAGGTTGGGCGCAGTTGCTAGCAAACTTGGTATTGTTTCTGCGGATGCTCAACAGATTTTATCGGGACTTCAGACGAAACGTAACGGTTTGCTTGAAAAACTGCGCACGGAAAAGATTTATCCAACCAAAGAGGTGCAAGATTTATTGCGCCAAATTCCCACTCCAGAATTAACTAAGTCTTTAACTTTCGAAGAGTTGCTGCGTCGTCCAGAGATTTCTTGTTCACATCTAGAAGCACTTAATTTTAGTGTTGATAGCGACCCAAATATCAACGAACCAGTTGAAATTGAGGTTAAGTACTCGGGTTATGTGAAACGACAAATGGAACTGATCAAACAATCAAAACGCCTAGAAGAAATGCTTCTGCCGGATGATATTTTGTATGCAGATATCCGCGGTCTTTCGAATGAAGAGAGAGATAAGCTGCAACGCGTTAAGCCCCGTACCTTAGGTCAAGCTCAACGTATCAGTGGTGTTAATCCTTCTGCAGTTCAGGCTATAATGATCCATCTTAAGGGACATAAAAAAGTTAAGGAGATGGAGCTTGAAGGACAACAACAGCAACAACGAGCAGGAATCACCGACGATATTCTGGCGAATTGAGGAGTGGTTCCCAGGCCTAAGTCCTGATATAAAATCACGACTAAAGGCCTACCACCAAGAGCTGATTAAGTTTAATCGTACAGTTAATTTGATTTCCCCAAAAACTGTGTTTGTGGCGGATGCTCTTCACTTTTCAGACTCAATTTTGGCGGCACAAACAATTCATAGGTACAACCCTACGATTGAAAAGATTTATGATCTTGGCAGCGGCAATGGATTTCCCGGGATGATCTTTGCTTTGCTGTTTCCCAAGGTTCAAGTTGTCTTGGTAGATAACGATCAGAAGAAGTGTGAGTTTCTGGTGCATCTTTCACGGGTGCTGAATATTTCAAATGTTACTATAGAAAAGAAAAACATTGAGACTCTTCCAGAGGGCTCGGTTCAGTACGCGATGGTTCGCGGACTAGCGTCTATTTCGAAATGTCTTTTGATGATGAGAAAACCAATCCCTAAGGGTGGGGTGTTATATCATTTAAAGGGTGAAGAGTGGGGTATTGAAGTGGGGGAGATCCCAACCCAGCTTTGTTCTATCTGGTCGCCCTCATTAGTGGGTGAGTATAAGCTACCAATTGGTTCCGTTAAGTTTTCAGTGATTAAAACAGACAAAATATCCTAGTGTTCCACGTGGAACATCACTAATGGTGCCCGCCACCCTGTGTGGGCGCCTGAATCGGCTCACTCATCTCTTTAATTCTATCTTTTACGTCCCAGGTTCGCTTTGCATTTCTCAGTCGTTTTTCTGCCTGATAGGCTTCCCATTCTGCAGGTACCGGCCAAGTTTCGCCGGTTTTAAACGCCTGATTATAGGTTTTTCGCGATACCTTTAATCGCGTCGCAAGCTTCAGTTCTAAATAGCGCTTCTCTTGTTCAAGGAGAACTATTTTCGCCTTAGACTCGTCGACTCGCTTCTGCGCATATTTAACTTGCCCCGTCTGCGGAACCACATCAGCCAGAGCCTTGATATGTCCTTCAAGAGTTTTCTTTTCGGCTTCCACGGCTTTCGAGGTGCTTTCAAGAGACGACGAGATGTCAGTATAAATTGGATCCTTTAGCTCCGGATTTGCCTCGGGCTTTTTGCACGCCACTAGCGTGAAAGTGATCAAAAGAATGCTGAATAGTCTCATCATAGGGTTGTTCCACGTGGAACATCGGAATAATAACGAAAAAACATAAGGTGTGGCGCGAAAAACTGGTCTTTACACTTGCACATTCATCTAAAAAGGCAGAACTTTTAACTTCAAGGAGGAAAAATGGCAAAAACGATCTGCATAGCGAACCAAAAAGGTGGAGTAGGGAAGACAACGACGTCGGTAAACCTCTCTTCTGCGTTGGCTACTCTTGGTAAGCGCGTTCTTCTGATCGATATGGATCCTCAAGGCAACGCTTCGAGTGGTTTGGGTATCAAAAGATATGAAAGCCAAGAATCAAATAGCTATCACGTACTCATCGGAGAGAGAACTCTGACAGAGGCTATCCAAAACACTTCAAATGCGAATCTAAAGATATCCACCGCCAACCCTGATTTGGTGGGCGCTGAGATTGAGTTGGTTGATATGCCGCAGCGTGAATATCGTCTTAAGCAGGCGATCGCGACGGTGGCTGACCAGTTTGATTACGTACTGATTGATTGTCCACCATCACTGGGTCTTTTAACTTTGAATGCTCTGAATGCGGCGGACAGCTTCTTGGTGCCTCTTCAGTGTGAATACTATGCGCTTGAGGGGCTTAGTCAGCTACTCAACACGGCGGGATTAATCAAAAAGAACTTGAATCCTCAATTGCATATCGAAGGCATCGTTCTAACGATGTTTGATGTACGCAATAACTTGAGCCATCAAGTTGTGAATGAAATCAAAAATCATTTTGGCGATAAAGTTTTTAACGCCATTATTCCAAGAAATGTGCGCCTAAGCGAGGCCCCAAGCCATGGACAATCCATCTTAGATTACGACAGCAAATCCATCGGCGCACAAAGATACCTTGAGCTTGCCCGCGAAGTTATCGCGAGAACAGACCTAAAACCGTCTGTGGAAGAAGCGCCAAGAGCCAAACAAAATTCTTTCGAAGGGGAAGTAAATGTCTGATATTGCTGTCGAATCCTCAAACAAAAAAAAGGGCTTAGGCCGTGGTTTGGGTTCTTTACTGGGTGGTCCTGCGCCGTCTGAGGCTCCCATTGCAAAGGCGTCAAGCTCAGCGAGCACATCGTCCCTAAATACTGAATCTGTTAAGTCGTCTCCTTCTGTTCAAGCTAGCGCTCCGATCGCGACACCCGTCGCCCCTCCCGTAGATCCGGAAAGCAAAATTTGGAAAGTAGGAATCGATAAACTTTCATCAGGCCAATATCAGCCGCGTCGTATTTTTGATAAAGAGGCTTTGCAAGAGCTTGCTCAGTCAATCAAAGAAAACGGTATTCTTCAGCCAGTCGTTGCTCGTCGCACGTCTTCTGGAAAACTTGAAATCGTCGCCGGCGAGCGCCGCTGGAGAGCGGCTCAGCTTGCGGGTCTGCATGAAGTTCCGGTTATCTTAAGAAATTTCAATGACAAAGAGGCTCTAGAGTTAGCCATTGTTGAAAATATTCAGCGCGAAGATTTGAATCCTATCGAGGAATCAGAGGGCTATGCGCGACTCATTTCAGAATTCAAACTGTCGCAACAGCAGGTTGCGGAAAAAGTCGGAAAAGACCGTGCGACCGTAGCTAATGCCGTTCGTTTATTGTCTTTGCCGGACGAAGTAAAAAATATGATTTCTGCAAACGAGCTTTCTGTCGGCCACGCAAAGGTCCTACTGTCTTTGCCGGACCCGAAAAAGCAGCTCGAGTTTGCAAAAAAAGTACTTAATGAAAAAATCGCTGTTCGCAAGTTAGAAAAAATGGTGCAAGCGGTAGTGAAGGGTACGGCCGAAGAAGATGAAAAAACTTCGGGGCTGGACTCTAATGTTACGCAGCGCTTGATATCCGGTTTGAGTGAAGAACTGCAAAAAATGCTCGGCACGAAGGTGTCTATCGATTACTCTAATTCAAAGGGTAAAATCAGCATTCATTTTTACTCAGACGACGAACTTACTAATATGGTAGATAGGCTTAAAGAAGGATGGCGGTAGCAGTTCCTCAATCATTACAAGAAGATCTTCTCTCTGGTCATGTCACTGCGATTCTTGACCAGGGGACTCATTTTGAAGGCAAACTCAGCTTTGAGGGCACCGTTCAAATTGGCGGAGACTTCAAGGGGGAAATCTTTACGAAAGATACCATCGTTATCAACGAGGGCGCGGCTGTGGCCGCGCAAATCGAGGCTGATACCATCGTTATTAGTGGCCGTGTTGAGGGAAATCTCTTTGCTCGTCGCCGTGTTATTATGCACCCCCCGGCTGTATTTAAGGGAACCGTGACATCCCCCAGCTTGCGCATCGATGAGGGTGTGGTTTTTGAGGGCGCCTCTTACATGCCCAAGTCTTAAGCAATTCTTTGGCGTCTCATTATCAATTTGAAATTCGCCTTGACCGTCCATAGTCCAACAGGTAAATCCGAAGCTCAAAAACTAGTAGGGATTTCAACTAAATGGACATTTTTGGACAATTAGGTATTAATACCACCGCCGGCTTTCAGTTTGTACTATTTGCGATCGCTTTGATCTTCTTGAGCAAATTTGTTTTTGCTCCCTATGCACATGCATTAGAAGAGCGCCAGGCAAGAACCAAGGGTGGCGAAGACCTCGCCTTAGAATATCAAAACAAATCCGTTGAATTACAGTCAGAGTACGAAGCAAAACTTCGTGATCTAAACGGCCAAATTAAAACCATCGTGGATGCCTCGAAAAGCCAAGCGAACAAAGAGTACGAAGTGCTAGTTGAGCGCGCACGCAGTGAAGCAGAAAAACACGTACAAACGAATCGTACGAAAATTAGTTCCGCGGTAACCGCAGCGGCAGCAGAGTTGAAAACACAAACCACTGCTGTGGCGATGACTATTACAAACAAGTTGTTAAAATAAAGAGAGCGTTACATGAAGTTGCTTCTGAACCTTTTCATCATCCTGACTCCAGCTTTGGTTTTGGCCGCTGGCGGCCACCACGAAGAGGGTGTTCCCAAGGTTGTTCTTTACCAATTGATCAACGTCACGATTCTTGTGGCGGGATTGATCTATTTCACCAAAGACAGCATCGTCCAATTTTTCTCTGGCCGTAAAGCTGTGTATCTAGAGGCTGCGCAAAAATCAGCATTCGCGCGCGAACAAGCCGAAAAAGAGTTTGTAGACATCAAGCAAAAACTTGCAAGCTTGGAGTCAACTCGTGAAGAGTCTTTGAAAAAGGCTCAAGCACACGCTGACGACTTAAAAAAACAAATTTTGGATGAAGCGCAAAACGTGACGAAGCGTATTCGTGATGATGCTGAGTTGACGGCGACATTAGAGGTGCAGCGTGCGCAGAAAGACCTACGCACCCAACTTCTTAAGGACTCTGTTGAGGCGGCTCGAGTTGTTCTGACTAAAGACCTTAGTTCTGCAGACCAACAAAAACTTCAAAAAGACTTTATCAATCACGTCGGAGTTTAAGCTATGCAAGCAAGTGAAGTTTCTAAAAGGTACGCAAAAGCTCTTTTGGCAGTTACAAAACAAAAAGGCACTCACGTAAATACATTTGCGGAGCTGCAGACTTTGTCGGCGGCGTTTTCATCAGACGCAGCTACTAAAAACTATTTCTCTAATCCTATGATTTCCGCAACCCAGAAGGTCGCAGCAGTGAAGTCGGCCGTTGAAGGTAAAGGAATATCTCAGGATGTCTTAAATACCCTGGCGTTGTTAGGGGAAAAAGGCCGTTTGCACATACTTGATCAGGTAACTTTGGCATTCCAAGGTTTCTTGGATCTTGAAGAGGGCGTGACTCGCGGGGTTGTTCGCTCTGCACAACCGCTAACGGCGGATGCGCAAAAAGACATCGAAGCAAAGATCAATAAAGTTTTAAATAAAAAGATCGTATTGACCTATGAACAAGATCCAAAGCTTCTTGGCGGCGTTGTCGCTGAGGTGGGCGGATGGACATTCGATGATAGCATCGATACACACTTAAAAAAATTGAATGAAGAATTAAACAGGAGAGCCAACTAACAATGGAAACACAAATTCGTGCTGACGAAATCAGTCGTGTTCTCAAAGAACAAATCAATCAATACAATAAAAAGATTGAAGTAAGCGAAACAGGAAGCGTTCTTTCCGTAGGAGACGGTGTTGCCCGTATCTATGGTCTTGAAAATGCTATGGCTGGTGAACTTGTTGAGTTCCCAGGCGAAATCTACGGCATGGTCCTAAACCTTGAAGAAGGTCATGTTGGTGCCGTACTTTTCGGTGAAGATCGTCACATTAAAGAAGGCGACACTGTTAAAAGAACTAAAAAAATCGTTTCTGTTCCAGTTGGTGAAGCCCTTCTTGGTCGCGTCGTAGACGCCCTAGGAAATGCTATCGATGGTCGTGGTCCTATCAACACGCCTCATACGCGCATCGTTGAAACCAAAGCTCCTGGTATCGTTTACCGCCATCCGGTTGAAGAGCCTCTTCAAACTGGCATCAAAGCAATCGATGCCCTTGTTCCAATCGGTCGTGGTCAGCGCGAGTTGATCATCGGTGACCGCCAAACAGGTAAAACAACGATCGCGGTTGACACTATCATCAATCAAAAAGGTCAAAACGTTCAGTGCTTCTACGTAGCTATCGGTCAAAAACAATCGACTGTTGCTCTAGTGGTTGAAAAATTGCGTGCAGCGGGTGCTCTTGAGTACACGACCATCATCGCAGCGAATGCTTCTGACTCTGCACCACTTCAATATCTTGCGGCCTACACAGGTACTGCAATGGCGGAATACTTCCGTGATACTGGCAGACATGCATTGATCGTTTACGATGACTTGACGAAACAAGCACAAGCTTACCGTCAGTTGTCTCTTCTTCTTCGTCGTCCTCCAGGACGTGAAGCGTATCCAGGCGACGTATTCTATCTTCAC
>JABWCO010000161.1 GCA_013360185.1 Bdellovibrio sp. | reverse complement strand
ATTTGCTGCAATGGACATTACACGAAGAACAGCGCCCTATTCCCGCACAAGATTATATGCGTAAGTTGCACTTCGGCCGCTGGATCAACGATCCCACAGATGAAACCTGCATGAACACTCGCGCCAAAGTTTTAGTCCGTGACAGTGCCGGAAATGTCACGTTCCGAAATAACAAACAATGTGTGGTCGCTGCAGGCTTGTGGTGGGACAACTACACGGGGCAAGAATACACGTCGTCAACTCAGATCCAAATTGATCATATGGTGCCCCTTAAAAACGCCTATATTTCCGGCGCCTTTAACTGGGACTACAAAACACGCTGCCTCTATGCAAACTACATGGGCTTAAAAGAACACTTGGTTTCTGCAGAAGCTCGTCAGAACATGTCCAAGGGCGATCGTGGGCCGGAAAAATATCTCCCACCGGACTTAAGCTTCCGCTGTAACTATATAAAGAACTGGCTCATGGTGAAACTGATCTGGCGCTTAAATATGACGGCAGATGAAGTTCAAGCCATCCACGAAGTTGCGACCAATTATAACTGCGATCCTGCGGAGTTCAAAATAACCCAAAAAGAGTTGGATGAGCAGCGCCAGCACATCAACGACAATATTGATTTCTGCACTCTTAACAGATGATTTTTTCTATCCTCTTTGAGGACGATTATTTTCTTATTGCTGAAAAACCCCCGGGCCTCCCTTCTCAACCCACCGTCGACAAACGTCGTCCGGATTTTTTTACGGGTCTAAAAAAACAACTCAAAACTGAGCGCGGCGCCAATTTCTATCTAGGCCTCCATCACCGCCTAGATCGCGACACTTCGGGGCTTATGATCTTTACAAAAAGTAAAGAGGCCAACGAGCCCTTGTCTTTACTTTTTAGGAACCATCAGATCCAAAAAACCTATGTCTGCCTGACCAAACTGCATAAGTGCCCCGAACAATGGGAAATTGAAAATCACGTTGCCCAAGTGCGCGATCCGGTTTTAAAAAAGATGAAAATGAAGTCCGTGCATTCCGGTGGAGATAAAGCACATACTTTATTTCGCAGACTGCAAGCCTTTCCGAGGGGTTTATTGATCGAAGCCAAACCTCTCACTGGACGGATGCACCAAATTCGCGTGCACCTTGCAGAAAACGGCTTAGGAATTTTTGGCGACGATATTTACCCCGGACCGAAAAAGCCAGCAGCTCCACGTCTTATGTTGCATGCCTTGCGCTTGGAATGGATTCATCCCTTTACGCAAAAATCAATGTCCGTTGAATGCCCTCTTCCAGGGGACTTTGTGCAATTTCAAAAACAGCTTAGCTAAATGATCAATGCCTGCTAAATGACCGCATATACGTTTGCTCATGCTTATGCGCTGACTCTCTTCCGGTTGTTGCCACGCATTAGCGCAGTCATGGGGCTTTTTATATTGGCATATTATAAATAGCATTTTACGATCCGAGCGAACCACAAAAGCCCAAAGAATTTAATACTATGCAAAGAAATTTACCTGAACTTGAAGAACTAAAAAGCCTCTCTATCGAGTCCGCATCTATTGCTGCCGGAGTTTCCTCTGCAACAATCAGGAACTGGATCAAGACAGGTTATTTAACTCAAACAGGCAAGGGACAGATCAGCAGAGAATCACTTGAGCATTTTATTAAAAATGTCGCGGGAACTGAAAAGTTAAACTCCCGAGCCAACAAAAAACACAAAGATACGCACGATCACCACGACATAACCCAAAAAATTAATGATCTTCTTGTACAGTCTTCTGCGGAACAAATCGGTGATGAATATGAAAACTTACTTGCTGATTCACACCGCAATAAAGAGGGCATTTATTATACCCCTCAAGAAATTGTCCGCGACATGCTTGATAAAGCCCAGATCACGGCCCACTCGAGGTTCTTGGATCCTTGTTGTGGGTCCGGGAATTTCATAATTGAAGCTCTCCGCAAGGGCCTTGCACCAGAAAATGTTTTTGGTTTTGATACCGATGAAAATGCTGTGGCAATTGTAAAAAAAAGAATCCGTGATGAATTCAATTTTGATTCGCCCAACATTAAAGTTGGTGATTTTTTTGAAGAGGCCATAGTTTTAAAAAATCAGGGACTGACCTTTGATCTTATTTTCACCAATCCGCCGTGGGGTAAAAAGCTTGAAAAAAGTGAAAAAGAACACTTAGCCAAAGTCTTTAACTGCGGAACCAGCAACGACACTTCTTCCCTCTTCATGGGAGCCTCTTTAGAGCTATTAAAAAAAGATGGCTTCTTAGGTTTTTTGGTTCAAGAAGCTTTGTTTAATATTGCTACTTTTGAAGACGTCCGTGCCAGGGTTTTAGAAAAAGAAATTCTTTATTTAATTGATTACGGAAAAGCCTTTAAAGGACTTATTACCAAGGCACAAACAATTATCATCAAAAATGCCCCCGCAGCAGGCCACCTCACGGTGTGCAACGTGGAAGGTGTTTCTTTTCGCAGACCTCAGGATTCTTTTAAAAAAAATCCGAAGAAAATATTCAATTTCTGGGCAACCGAAGAGGACTCAAAGGTTATCGAACAGCTTTACTCCGTTCCTCATAAAATCTTATTAGGCAATGCCAAATGGGCCCTGGGTATAGTCACGGGAAACAATGACCGGTTTTGCACAAGTGAGCCCAGCGAGGGCTATGTGCCAATTTATAAGGGCCTAGACATCACTAAAAGCGGACTTAAAGAAGCCACCACGTTTATCAGGAAAGATTTTAGTTCCTGCCAACAAGTGGCGCCGCTTGAAATGTATGAGGCAAAAGAAAAGATTATTTATAAATTTATTTCTTCAAAGCTCTGCTTCTTTTATGACGACAAAGGTCGCTACATTCTCAATAGCGCCAATTTGTTAATTCCGAACATTGGAATTCCCGCGAAACAGCTCACAGATATGCTTAATAGCGAAATTATAAATTGGCTATTTCAAAAACTTTTTAATACCCATAAGGTCTTAAGAGGTGACCTAGAAATGTTGCCCCTGCATACGGGTTTTTTCGATTCTCATTCTACTTTTAACGAGGCCGACTATTTAAATTATTTAGGTATAACAAAGAACGAAGATGGAACTTACAGAGTTAAAAGATAGAATTATTAAATCTTTCAATGGACCAGAAGAGCATCTTCACGCCGTGCTACAAATCGTGGCGGCGGATAGATCCATTTACCCCTTTAATGAGTACGAGCATCTTATCTCCTCTCTTATTAACACGGGCGGGCTTACGTACCAACAATACCTCGAAATAAGATCAGAATACATTAGTGAGAACCCAAACCTTTGGATTTTTGAGATCTCAGCTCCTCGAGGGTTTGGCGAGGGCTTTGCGCAAACCTACGTACAGGGAAAATGTTCCAAACTAAAAAAAGCTTCAAAGAAATTAGATCCCAATTTCGCGGGCGAATACGATTTATGGCTAGATGGTATAAAGATCGAAGTCAAAGCCTCCAGAGCCGTCGATAGTGACATCGAGGCACCTCTTTATGTCAGAGCCCTTTCACGAAATACAAAGAAGAATTTTCTGATGAACTTTCAGCAGCTAAAGCCCCAATGCTGCGATGTCTTCGTGTGGGTGGCCGTGTTCCGAGACGAAATCGTTTTATGGGTGATAAATACCAACACGGTAAAAGAACACGGTCTTTACACCGATGGCCAACATCGCCACAATTACGGCAACGAAGGCCAACTTCACATTAACCAAAGCAACATCGATCAATTTAATATTTATCAATTAAAAGATAATAACATTGAACAGGCTATCATAGACGCTGCAAAACTAAACGCCTAGCTTTTCACCAGTGCACTTAGCCCTTCACTTCCGTCCTCGACCATTTCCAGGCGTATCTTATTACGAATAAAAGCACAGCGACCTCCACCATGGCTCCAAACAACATGTGCACCCAAGCTTCCCCGGCCAAATTGACCAAGGTATAAGGCACATAAACCACCGCAATGATGATGTTGGTCCATCGATTTACCTTTGCCGGCAAAGCCACGGAAAGAAAAATCATAAGAGCCGGAATGGATACAGACACCAACCCCAGCAACAACGCCAACGGAGTAATATCAAAGATAAACATTTTTCCCGCTAAAATGGCATTTAACGAGCCCGGCATATATAAATGGAAATAATCTACATAGATATAGAGAAACATAAAGCTCGCCCACAAGGATGCAAGCTTCAGTTTCACATTTATAGGCTCATCTTCCAGATCTTTGCTTATCAAAATATCTCCTCAGCAAACCGGTTTTCGCCGTCGGAACTTATGTCATTTCACTTCGCTGCCAAAGGCTAGCGCGTGCACGTGCATTTTTGTTCTTCGCTACCAAAGAACAAAAGCGCAAACCCACCACCATGGCTTTGCGAATATTCTTTAATTTCAGGACTGGCCTTACACATCGTCGCGCAATCCGCAGCCCTTGCTTTAAACTCTTCATTTTTTGTGGACGTAGCGCAACCACTGAACAAGATCACCAGCGCGGCAGCAAACAACATCTTTTTCATAGGGTCTCCTCAGGTATTTAATTAGGAATAAGATTTTCAGGATTTTCTAACGACCAAGAAAAGAGAGCCCACGTCAGGGCTCCAGACAACTTCATTTTTAAATCCAATTTTTTCATGAAGCCCCATCAAATCATTCTTAGAAAAGCTTCTGACAAAGGGAATCAGCCCCAAAAAGTGTCCCAGTGGGGCAATGTATTTTAAATATTTTAGAAATACGTGATCTTCTAAACAGGCCGTAGATGACACAAAGACGCCACCAGGCTTTAACAGGCAATGCACTTTGCGCAAGACCGCCTCTTTGTCTTGCAGAAGATGAAGGACATTCAAGCCAAGAATGACGTCGTATTGTTCTTTCTGAGGATCAAGGTCCATAACCTCTGCACATTCGAAAGTAATATTTTGAATGTTGTTATATAAAGCCTTCTGCTTTCCGATGGCGATCATATTCTGCGAATAATCCGTGGCTTTAAAATGTTTCACATGGGGCGCATGAAGGATTGCTGTACTTCCCGTTCCGCAACCAAACTCCAGAACATCCATTCCCGGCTTAAGATATTGTCGCGTCATCTCCAGCTTCTTTTCGTAAATCTGCGGCTTAGCAATCGGACCGAGCGAATATTTGTGGGCAAACCTATCCCAAAATTTGACACTTTTTGATACCGTTTTCGACATTGAATTACCTCTGCTTGCCTTGTATTGTACACATACATAATTGAAGTCAAAACATCTAACTTTGGTACTAAGATATGCATAAATGCATGGATGAAAAATGAACTGGAATTCGATTAACTTTGATTGGAATCGGGCTCGAGCCTTCTTGGTCACGGTCGAAGAAGGCTCCTTATCAGCGGCCGCAAAGGCCTTAAGTATGAGTCAACCCACTTTAGGTCGGCAAGTGGCCGCTCTAGAAAAAGAGCTGGGCGTGAGCCTCTTTGAAAGAGTGGGCCGCGGCTTTGAAATTACCCGCAGCGGGATTGAACTCTATGAGCATGTCAAAGCTATGGGAGAAGCGGCAAATAAGCTTTCCCTCACCGCCTCCGGGCGCTCACAATCCATCGAGGGTATTGTGTCCATTTCAGCCACGAACACGATGTCGGCGTACATCCTTCCCTCTTTAATTCACAAGCTTCGCCAAAAGGAACCAGGAATTCAAATTGAAATAGTCTCCACCAATGCCCTGAGTGACCTGCGCAAACGCGAAGCAGACATTGCCCTAAGAAGTGTTGAACCGACACATCCGGATTTGTTTTTTAAAAAACTAAAAAGGGCTCATGCTTTTTTATATGCGACACCAGGCTATCTTAAAACAATTGCTCCCATTCAAAAACCTGCGCATCTAAAGAATGCAAACTTCATTGGTTTTACCAGCAATCATGAATATATCGAGGGCTTAAAAGCAATTGGCGTCGAATTAACGGCAAAGAATTTTAATATTTTTTCTGATGATCATATTTTTCATTGGGAGATGGTTAAACAAGGCGCAGGCATTGGCATCATGATCGACGAAGTCGGCGCCAAAGAACCCACCGTGCGCAAAGTTTTAGAAAAGCTCCCTCCCGTGAAGGTCGACAACTGGATCGTAGCCCATCGCGAACTAAAAACAAACCGCCGCATTCGCCTCGTCTTTGATTTCCTCACAGAAGCCCTGGGATGACCTCTATCCAACTCGCAAAAGACAATGCACCACTCCTTCTCTCTTGCGCGAGTTATCCCAAAGCGCAACGCACCACTTCCTCTTCTTTTGCGAGTTCCGCAGTTAAATGAGAAGGTTCTCCCTCAATGACAGGGGCAGTCAGGGAATCTGCTAGAATGTTTTTACCACAAAATATTTTAGCAAAAGGACCCCCGAATGCCCCAAATCAGG
>JABWCO010000160.1 GCA_013360185.1 Bdellovibrio sp. | reverse complement strand
CTGGAGCCTTTCTTTCTTGAGTGCTGTAAGGAGATCCTCAATGGTTTTTTTTGTGAGCTTGATGGTATTGTAGGATACGATGACAACAGAAAGGTCTTTCATGCTCTAATTATAGCAAGAAAAACCGTGCCGGGCCCCTTCTTGCGAAGGGGCCACGGCGTTGGTCTCAGGGGCAGCCCGCCTTGTAAACCAGGCCGTTATAGCGCTGGTCGTACGGCGCGCCGATGTTGGTCATTGACAGCGAGGTCTTGCTGGGGTTGTCGGGCCCTGCTGACATCGCCGGGTTCAAGAGCTCGAGCCAGCCGTTGACCTTCGTCGGATCGTCAAGTGCTGCAGCAATGTGAGCCTTTGGAACGCGCCCATTGAGCGAGTCGCAGGCGCGACCTTGTTCACGCGTCACCCAGAGGTACTTCATTGAATCCTTGTACTGTGTGCGTGAGTAGTGGCCTTCCGTCTCGATCGTCATGAGCTGGACGACCTGGCCGTTGAGCAGCTTGAACCGCTCCGTCATGCGTGGGTCGTGTTCGACGATGAGATTCACGTACGGCCTTACGGGAGGTCCAGTGACGGGGTCGAGTCTGAATTCCGGCATTCTGTAGGGCTGATAGTTCAGCCTGCCTGTGACGAGTTGCGGGTTTCCGGCGGGGTAAGGCTTGTCCGTAGACTGCACTTTTACCCACCAGTACTTCCACAACTCCTCCTTTCCGCACAGATCTGCCGTCGTACCCCACATCCAGAGCGTGTCGTTGATGTACTGCTTGGCCCAAAACTGAAATGGGCCGTCGGGGACGCCGATCTTCCTGGTACCATGGGAGGTCTCCAGGTAGTAGCCCTGGTCGACGTCCCACTGTGAGCAGTAGATCGTGCCCGTGATGAGTCGTCCAACGTGGGCGGACATGATCAGCGGAGCCTCGTACGAAACGGCTTGCGGCAAGGACTCGTTGATGGCCTGTTCGACGTTGAAGGTGGGTGAGATGGGTTCAGCAGCAGCGTTCCGAGCAACAAAAAGTGTGCCGGCAACGAGTGCGCTGAGCAGGGATGTAGCCACGATGACCGGGACAAAACGATGTGTGTGCATGTGTGAATTCTCCTTGGAGTTCGTCAGCACGAGCGAAGTATCGCCTCGGGAACGAGAGTGTACCCGAGATCAAAAAAGCCTGCAGCAAGAAAAGTTTATTTCTCCAACTGTAGATTTGTTTGATCTCGGGTATTCTATAAATAATCCTTGAAACCAATTATCAATGTACAAATAACTATTAAATCTAGTAGCACAGCAAATGTACCAAAAGATTTCGTAGAGGTTCATATTATATCAAAAATCACTAACGGAAAAAAGAAAAAATACTATAGGTTTGAAAAAGTGGTTCCTGAACTAACAATCTCCATGTATAATAACAATGAACCCATGAAACGCTTACTAGTTATTTTACTACTAGCTGGATTCGGGTTATTGGCACTCTGGGGATGTCCGACCAAGAAGTATGTTCCTGATCCTACGCCTCCAGAACCTGAAGTTGTGTCAGACCAAGCATGGCTGGAAAGAACACCTGGCTATTTGGGGCGAGAGCCTTATGTAGGTCCCAGAGTGCAATTCAGAAAAATGCTGGCTAATCACGATTCAGAAATGCTGAAAACATATTTCTAAAAGTGTAGGCTGTAAAAATAACGATGTAAGACAAAGAAGGGGCCTTGGAGCTCCTTCTTTGTTTCTAAAAATAAAACTATTTTGAAACTTCCATAATGATTTCGTAAGAGCGCAGTCGATCTTGAGGATCGAAAGCGTCAGATACTATAATCAACTCATCAGCGCCTGTCGCATTGACAAGTTTTTGCATGCCCAAGCGCACTTGCGCTGGATCGCCGATCACCGAAGTTCTTAAGCGCGAAAGTACTAAATCCCGTTCCGCTGGCCCCCAATACGCATCCATATTTTGTACGGGCGGTTGCAGCGACACACGTTGATTGCGAATAATACCTAAAAATCTTTGATATACGGTGGTCGCTAACAGATTTGCTTTTTCTTGAGTGTCAGCCGCAAGAACTTGCACGCCCACCATGACATAAGGTTTATCTAAAACTTTTGAAGGCCTAAAGCCCACGCGATAAATATCAATCGCCTGCATCATCATCTCGGGGGCGAAGTGCCCGGCAAACGCAAAAGGCAAACCTAATTCAGCAGCTAGCTGGGCGCTGTAAAGACTTGATCCCAACAACCAAAGCGGCACGTCTGTACCAGCACCGGGAATGGCGCGAACTTTTTGTCCCTCTTGAGCTGGTAAGAAATAGTATTGCAGCTCTTTAACTAAATCAGAAAACTCCGCTTCACGGCCGGTCATGTCTCGACGTAAAGCGCGCATCGTCGGAGCGTCCGTGCCGGGGGCACGTCCCAAGCCTAAATCAATACGTCCAGGATACAGTGTTGCCAAAGTTCCAAACTGTTCAGCAATCGTCAGTGGAGCATGATTCGGCAACATGATGCCGCCAGAGCCCACACGAATTTTCGATGTGTGTCCCGCGATGTGGCCAATTAAAACCGCCGTCGCAGCACTGGCAATGCCTTCAAGGTTGTGATGTTCCGCCAACCAAAAGCGCTCAAAGCCTAAGCGTTCTGCGTGCTGAGCCAACTGCACAGAATTATGAAACGAATCAGCGATCGTTTTGCCATGAGCAATCGAGGCAAGGTCTAAAATTGAAAGTTTGGCTTCGGAAAGTTTCTTCATGAGGATAATGTAACAATATTTAGCACAATAATCCAGCTAATTCAGAAGCCCGCTGCTATGTCTTTTCTAAGAACTCTTTATATTATCGTACTTTTAGAATGCTGCTGTCCCGTGCCTATTCGCATGAAACCCTAGAGTATCGGTGTTCCTAGTCAGTTTGATTTGACGTCGTTAAACTAGCTTGTGCTCACCCAGAGATTCAGGTTCAGTATTTTTTCCGATCGTTTTTTGAAAGTTCTAGAAATAAAAAAGGCGTTGAAATCTCAACGCCTTTAAAAAATCTAAATTATAAATCTGAATAAAATCAAAAATACTTGGCCGTAAGTACTTATCCGTACCTACGTCATCGTACCTACTTAACAGTGCCTTTATAAATATAAGCAATGCCACCAGTCAGGGTTTTGTATTCCATGTGTGAATACGCACCACTTTCTTTCATCAAGTCCAAAAAGCCCTGTTTGCAAGGAAACGCCGCTGAAGACTTTTGCAAGTATTCGTAAGCATCTTTTTGTCCTGTGACCATACCACCAATTTTCGGCAAAATGTGCATAGAATAAAAGTTATAAAGAGGACCAAAAACCGGAATCGTTACTTGGCCAAACTCAAGAACCATGACCGTGCCGCCTGGCTTAGTTACGCGCGCCATTTCTTTAAGCGCTTTCACAGGGTCACCGACATTGCGAATGCCGAACGAAATGCTGCACACATCAAACGTGTTATCAGCGTACTGCAATTGCGTGACGTCTGCTTGTTCGAAAGTAATATCTAAACCACGCTCTTTAGCTTTGCCCGGGGCAGGGATCAGCATCTCTGCACAAAAATCAGTGCCCACAACGGTGCCGATTGCGCCGACTTGTTTTTTAAATTCAATAGCCAAGTCCCCGGTGCCAGTGGCGCAATCTAAAACTTTCGCGCCCGCTTGAACTCCGCTGTACTTTACTAAAGTTTTTCTCCACAAGTGGTGTACACCCATGGACAGGACATTGTTCCCTTTGTCGTAATTCGCTGCGACCTTAGAAAACATAGAACGAATAATTTCTGGATTTGGAGAATGCTTTGTTTGCATCGCTTACGCCTTGTTAATGGCAGTATGAAGAGGTTTATCAATTGCCGTTAAAATTTTATTAAGCTTCGTCATCATCATTTGGAAGTCAGACAAAGTAAGTGCCTGCATGCCGTCAGATAATGCCTCTGCTGGACGAGGATGAACTTCAACGATGATACCATCCGCACCCACCGCCGCAGCGGCGTAAGCCATGTCAGGGACCAAAGCACGAATGCCAACGGCATGCGAAGGATCGACGATCACAGGTAAAGAAGTGTTTCTTTTTGCAAACGCCACCGCATTTAAGTCCAAAGTGTTGCGTGTCGAAGTTTCAAAAGTTCTGATCCCGCGTTCACACAAGATCACATTCGGATTGCCACCCATTGTGACGTACTCTGCCGCTTTGACCCACTCTGTGATCAATGCTGCGAAACCGCGCTTCAACAACACCGGTTTTTTCTGCATGCCCAACTCTTTAAGTAAAGCATAGTTGTGCATGTTGCGAGAGCCTACTTGGAAGCACTCAACCAAGTCATAGACTTCTTCAATTTGACGGGCATCGGTGACTTCAGAAATTAAGCTCATGCCAGTTTCTTTACATACGGCTTTGATTAAATCCGCAGACGAAGAACCCAGGCCTTGGAAGTCTTTTGAAGACGTGCGCATTTTCCAAATGCCACCACGAAGAAGGTGGGCGCCAGAAGCCTTCACCCCTTTTGCTGTTTCCAGGAATTGATCGTAACTTTCAATCGAGCACGGACCTGCGATCACGGTAAAGTTAGCGCCGCCGATATCATATCCGCCGATATTGACGATTTGGGTTGAGGGAGTTGTTTGCATAGTTTGCATTTCCATAATACGACCTATTTGGTGGAACGGCAGAATAGCATAACGCTCTTAAGCATTACAAACTTTTTGGAGTCAGGCGCCCTCGTACGTCACAGGGAGCAATGGGTTCTTATTGAAGGCCCTTTCACGCCTGCAAGCGGCGCAAATCGTGATGAAATTACAGTCTTTTTCCCTGATTTTTACGATTTATCCGCTTCTTTGCCTGTAAAAGGTCGCCAAACCTATCGCCTTTCCACTGCAGAACTGCGCCAGAATTGTGAGACTTATTTGGCTCAGATCTCTGCAGCTGCTGCGGCCCCCTTAGCGAAAGCCCCTTGGGAAGAACCCACTAAGGAGCTCTTTGCAGAGTCTTTGCAGCTTATTCAAAAGCGCATTGCTGCCGGCGAAATTCAAAAAGCGGTGCCTGTGGTTTTTGCTAAATCACAACAAACGGTCACGCCCCGTGAGCGGGCGCAAATGCTGTTGCAGTTGTTAGAGGCTCCCGCAAATTTATATGTGTATGGTTTTTGGAATCAGGATCGCGGGGTGATGGGTGCGACCCCAGAGGTGCTATTCGAGTATCGCCAAGGAGTGCTGCGCACGATGGCCTTAGCGGGCACCTGTCCAAAAAGCGAAGCCGCGTCGCGCGAGTCATTGCTGGATGATGCCAAAGAAAAGCAAGAGCACCTTCTGGTCGTTGAGGACCTGAAAGAGATCTTTAAAAATATTGGCGCGATTAAGACCCAAGGCCCCTATGTGCTCGAGTTACCAAGTCTTTACCACTTGTGTACCGATATCGAAATTGAGTGCACGACGGCGCCTAATTTTTTAGCGTTGTTAAGAACTCTTCATCCGACGCCCGCGCTGGGTGTGGCGCCGCGAAAAGCGGGCTATCAATGGATGACGCAGTTGCAAGGACAACAGGGGCGGGGAGGTTTTGGCGCTCCTTTTGCTTTTTTTGGTCCAGAGGAGGCCCTGTGTCTTGTCGCTATAAGAAATTTGCAGTGGAATGATAACTTGTCGATGATTGGATCAGGCTGTGGAGTGGTTGCTGCCAGTGAGCTCGAAAGAGAATGGCGCGAACTATTTCAAAAACGTCTGTCGGTAAGAAAGATTTTGGGGCTGGAACTATGACAAATATGGAGTTGGCAGGAAAAGTCATTCAGGAGCTGGTGAATACCGGAGTTCGTGAATTTGTTCTTTGTGCTGGAGCCCGCAACAGTCCTTTGGTTCACATCTTAGATGAAAATAAAAATCTTAAAGTGTATTCATTTTTTGAAGAGCGTTCAGCGGCGTTTTTTGCTTTAGGTCGTATTGCCAGCACGCGCCGTCCAGTGGCGATCATCACAACTTCGGGTACGGCGGCAGCGGAACTGCTGCCGGCAGCGGTGGAGGGCACTTATTCGTCCTTGCCACTGATTATGGTGACCGCCGATCGTCCCAAACACTATCGTGGTACGGGAGCACCGCAAGCGATCGAACAGGTCGGCATTTTTTCTTATTATAACGAAGTGGCTTTGGACATTGATGCTGAGAATTCCCACGTCTCATTTAAGTCTTTGTCGTGGAAAAAACCAATTCACGTCAACATCTGTTTCGAAGAACCTCTGATCGACGGACCGATCCCACAAATCACTTCCGGGAATTCGGAAAGAACCAAGTTGCCTGGCCAGCTGCCACGGGGAACCTTGAAAGAGATGGAAGATTTCTTAAATTCGCACAAACCATTGGTGATGGTCGGCATCTTGCCGGAAAAAGCTTATGGCACTGTGCTTGAATTTTTGAAGCAGTATAAAGCTCCCGTTTACT
>JABWCO010000035.1 GCA_013360185.1 Bdellovibrio sp. | reverse complement strand
CCCAAAGCCCCCTAAAAAACGTCGAAACCACGGCAAAAAGTTTGTGGTCCCTGCTAGATGAATCACGCCAGCGTCGTGAACAGAATTCCTATTTTGCCTTAGGAAATTATTCTTCTTTAGATTTAATCATCCCAGGAAAGATAGGCGTGACTGTGGGACTCAACAACAGTGCCGATAAATCTTGGGAGTTTGAATATCTCTCGGGAAGCTTCGGGGTACCCCTGTTTATCGCGGATTTGGGAAAGATCTCTGATAAACGCATGTCACTTATAAAACGGAGCTTCTTTGGCAGCAACAGTTTCAATGTCAGCTATGGCGTCACGTACTTTTCTTTTGATGCGGACCTTGGCGACAAATTCGTCAACAGCATTAACGGCAATTACCCTTCCGCAAAGGTTGTCGGCTTAAAGTCCTGGGGTTTTAATTTAGGCATCGGCAATCGTTGGACGATTCGTGAAGATATCACTATCGGCGTGGATTGGATCTCGTGGTCGCAGCCCGTATTTGCTTCCGAGCGCCAAGATGACTTTGTCAATTATTCGACCAACCCCGAATACAAAGATGATGTGGACACAGCCTTAAAAGTTCTTTCTTACCTACCGCGCCTGGCAATTTTAAAATTGCAATTTGGGATGATGTTTTAAGACGGCTTACTTACCGTCTTCAACCCACTGTCCCCCGTTGCGTGAAAACTTAATCACCATCGGCGTATGCTCATCGATGCCTACCGATTGTCCCGTTTGGCGGCCCACGGCTTTGATGGCGTCGCCAAAGTTGAAAAGCTTTTTAGAACCATCCGCTTTGGCGGCGATGCCCACCAGGGTCTGGCGTAATTTGGTCGAATAGGTCGAAGTCACGACCGTGACCGTGGCGGAGTTTTCGCCTTGGAATTTGACATCCATGGCTTCAAACTTAGAACGATTAAAAATGTACTCGCGGTAAGATTGCTGAATCCATTGCGAGTTGGTGATGCCGTCAGCGGCTTCTTTAGTTAAAGTGTCATTCAAACGCGTCTCCGCGACATTGACTGCGTACTTCTTAAGCGCACTTTCCTTTGAAGTACACGCTGTGAAAAACAAACAAAGACCCGCTAGTAAAACTAAAATAGATTGTTTCATATGCAAATAGTCTATAGTTCCCCTTGAATTTGGAAAGACCTGATTGTGCTGCTTTGCATTATTTGGGGGAAATTGCGGCATTTGGGGTGACGAATCCACCAGTTTGTCCCTATATTCAGGGGTCTTTGGGAGATATTTGAAAATGACTAATTTCATCGGTATTTTGCATATCATCGTCGCTCTTGTTTTGATCGTTCTTGTTTTAATCCAAGACTCTAAAAGCAATGGTGCGTTGGGCATGGGTGGCGCAAGCGGTTCGAACTCATTGTTGGGTGCAACAGGCGCGCAATCATTGGCAAGTAAAATGACAGTTTGGGCAGCGGTGATCTTCGCTGTGACTTGTTTAAGTTTATCTATTTTGACATCTTCACAAACTAAATCAGTTGTTGATTCTATGCCATTGCCGACAGTTCCAGCGGCGGCGGCTCCAGCAGAAACTGCTCCAGCCGCGGATGCAAATGCAGCAGCAGCGACTGCAGCTCCAACGGCAACTCCTGCAGCGACAGCGACTCCAGCTAAGCAGTAATTTTAGTACATCTTCAGGAAGTTCTTCGTTATAGTTTTCCTATGGCGAAGAACAACTGGTTGATTCCATCTCTTATTGTAATAGGTCTATTCAGCGTAGCCCTTTCCCTTTTCATAGCATCACAAACTGAAAAACAAAAACCAGGCGCCCGTCCACTGGCTCGTCTTGAATTGAACTTGGGCAAAGTCTTTGTGTTGCGCAAAAATCTGACCCAAAAAGAACCCCTGACCCGCAAAGCGACGTTATTTGCTTTGGATTCCGTGGAAACAAGTGTCGATGGTGACGCGACCATGGAGTTTGACTCTGCCTATCGCATTCGCGTGCAAGAGAATTCTCTGATCACCCTCGATGAAGAAAACGATCGCATCGTTCTGATTATCAAACGCGGCGACGTGCAAGTTGAAAACTATGGTCGCGAAGGCAGCGTTTATGTTTCCAAGGATGGCGTTCGTTGGACTGCTACCGATTATGAAATGAATTACAAAAAACAAGTCCCGACCGACACTTTGCCGGATCTCGTGCCCAGCACAGAATCCAGCGCCGCAACCCCAGCGCTTTCCCCCGAAGGCCTGACGTCAGAGTTTATTCAAGACACGCTTAAAACCCATCGCGGCTCGTTCTTTAAGTGCTACACCCAGCTCTTGCAAAAAACTCCGGGGGTGGTTGGTCAAGCCTCTATTACTTTTACAATTATTAAAACTGGCAAGGTCACCCAGGCCGCTGTGGCCTCATCAAGCATCAACGACACCAGCTTTAAAGCCTGCCTGCTTGAGGCCATCAAACGTGTGGAGTTCAAAGCCTTCAACGGCGATCCGATTTCAACGGTTTTTCCGCTGCGCTTTGAGTAACGGGCACAGGCCTAAAACCATCGCAAAAATTAACGATAGTCGTGCAGGTAATCGATGCGATCAGGAATCCAGGGTTCATGCACGCCTTCCATCTCAAAAACTCTGCCGCCTTCGACAGTTTTTTCTTTTAAGGGAGCCATCGACGGTTCAAACGACGGATGCATTAAACCTTTAGCGATAAAGAATTCTCTAAGTTCTAAGTACGCACGTTCACCCAAAACACCGCGACGGATGAATTCATCAAAGCTCTTCATAAGCTCTTCGGGTGTATAGCCATAGTTATAAATCATGTCTTGCAGAACGGCATAGACGCCTTCAAAACTGATGCGCTGATCTTGATACAAATCCAAAGAAACTTGGAAAGTATTGTAAGTCGCTAAAGTTCTGCGACCGAACTTTAAATAATAATCTGGATCGGTATCCGTGGCCAAATTGATATAAATTTTTTCGACTGGGTCATTTTCGGGAATGTTTGCTTGCAACTCTAAGATCGTATTCACTTGCTCACCAGTGACATTTAATTTTTCTAAAGTCGTGCGGATGTCACTGGGGCCTAAGCGACGGGAACAAATATCTGAATACAGATTGTATATGATCGCATCTGTTTCACTGTCATCACCCCAGCAGATTTGATGCACATTTTCAGCTAAACGAGTTCGCAATTGCAACAGCGCTTGCAGCTTATAGCCCACTTGTTTGGTCAAACGCCATAAACGCCCTGGACGAAGATTTGCCAAATTGTCTTTGTAAAAACAACCGAACGGACGAATGTTGTCTAAAGCGAATTTTTCAGAAATACGCTCTTCCATTTGTGGTGGCGAAGCGGAAATAAAATAAATCGGAAAGTACATATAGCCTTTTTGCGCTTTCCGACTTTCTGACAACGACTGCAGTAAAGCATTCGTACCTGGGATATTTTTTTTATTAAGAGCCCGCTCTAAGATTGTGGTTAGCAGACCTGACAAGGAATCAATGGTGGTGTCGAGATAAGTTTTATCGATATCCCAGACGAAGACTTCGTCGTGACTTTTCTCCATGCCTTCAGAGACATAGGGAAAGAAAACCACATCACCATTCATTTCACTTCGTTCGCGCCATTCTGCCATACACTAAGTTTGTCATGGCCGCCCGGACTTCGTCAAAAACAACCGGAGCTATTCACGGGCTCCGCCATCTGGCGACAAAGGGCCTGGGCGCTAGAACACTTCACACGCAAATGGAAGTGATTGTGGTGATCCTTTTCCGGAATCAGACGGCGAAGGGTTTCGTAAACCACTCCGTCCTTTGTGTCCTTTTGTAATTCGCCATTTTTGATCGCAAGCTCACACAAGCTTTTCTTTAACGTCGCATGAATAAAGATGCGATCAATGTACTTGGTTTGCACAACCTCTTTAAACAGTCTCCACTGGACTTCTGGCAACCAGCTGCCGTGGGGTTTATCAACTGCGACAGCCGACGCAAACCTGCCAAAGAACGTCTTATTGTCGAAATAAAAAGCCACATCCACGTCTAATCCCGTCTGGTGCGACAAGTGAGAACCTAGTTTGCCGCCTTTTTCCCGCGACAGATCACCGACATAAAGTTTTTGCTCCGGCAAGTTTTGACGCGTGAACTTACCCATCAATAACATGATGTGCGTTAACTCATTGGTTGCAAAATGGGTTAAACGCTTTGGACGGATGATTTCAAAACCTACGTTCGCGTGATTTTTCTCATAGCCATAAAGATCAATTGCATTTTGCAAACGACCGTTTCCTACTTGGCCCACCGCCTGGATGGCATTACGCATGACAGGTTTTGGCACCGGTTCACTTTTCTTCGGCTCGTCGTCTTTTGGATCCTCTTTTGCCTTCGGCGGATTTTTTTTAGGATCTTCCTTCGCCGGAGGGTCTTTGCGTGGCGCCGGAGGCGTGTCCTTTTTAGCCGGCGGCTCGGCCTTTGGCGGCTCATCCTTAGCGGGAGAATCTTTCTTAGGATCTTCTTTCGGTGTCACACCTAAAATCTTTTCGATATCTTCTGTGACACTGCCAATGTATTGACCCGGCTCCCCGTCAACGCCATCAGAACCACCTTCAAATTCAATATCTTCCTCGGTCACTGCAACATTGGCCGGAGTCTCTGTTTCGCTTTTTTTGACAGAGTCTTTTTTCGGCTCTGCGCCTTCTGCTGCTTTTTCATCTTTCTGATGAGATTCGATCTGATGATGATAAGTTAATCCTTCTGAATGAATATAAATATCGATAAACGATGAAAAACAAGAATTGCCTTCGCTTAGGCAGGTGGCCTTTGCGGCGACACGGACTTTGTCTCCGTTGGGCGCCTCTCGGCGTTGATCCTTAAGTACAACATAACCATCTTCCGACTGCACACCTGAAAGATCGATCGAGCGCTTTTCTATGCCACCGCTCTCTGCAAGATACTCAATTTTACCTTTCAAACGCATGGACTTTGTTTGCGGATCATAGTTCACACTCATGTCTTGAATGTTCGTAGCTCCGCGGGCAATTCGATATCCTTTTTCTTCAACAATCACTGGTTTTGGGGATTCGTGGGTGGTAACTGCAGGGACTCCCTGCTCACGAGAATCTGGGGCGCAGGCAGTGAAGCTTAAAATCAAACAACTAGAAAAAAGGAAGTACAAGAAACGTCTCATGACGAGACAACGATGCAGGAACTATGCTATCTGAGAAGCAATACAATGGGGGCCCTTAGGGTGGCGCTGTCGAAGTTTTAGCAAGGTATGACAATAATTGTTCGCGCAGCTGGCGATTGTTCACCTCGAAAAGATTGCCATGGCCCCCACCGGGGACCACCCAATGTTCCTTGGGCTGCGCCGCTTCTGCGAACATCACTTCTGAATTTTTAGGCTCCACAGCGTTGTCGGCATCTCCGTGAATAAATAGCAACGGAATCGGTGACAATGAAGCCAAAGACTTAGGGGCATATTCATCACTCATCACGACATACGCCAAAGGTTGTAACGGCCAAGTAAACCACCGGCGACTTAAAACATGTCGCGCGATTCTTTGATAAGACGAAAAACTGCCCTCGATAACGATATTGCGAATCGGCAGAGTCTGCTTCACTTCTTCTGCCGTCCTAAGAGCGACGATTCCACCTAAGCTGTGACCGTAAAAAATTAACGGACGAGTGTCCTTCTTCAGTTGCAACCACTCCGCAGCGGCTATCCCCGCCTCCACACAGCTTTCCGGATTCGGCGTCCCGGTCGAAACGCCATAACCGGGATAATCAAAAATAAAATAGTTATAACCCTGTCCCGGCAACCAATGAAACATCAGAAAGTGCGAAGTTAAGTTTTCTGCATTGCCATGAAAAAACAAAAGAGTGCCCTTGCTGGGACCTTTGGTCGTCGCCGGAAAATACCAACCGTGAATGGTGTTGCCCGAGACCGTTTTTAAAAACACCTCTTCTGCTTGCATCTTGATTCGCGCGGGATCAAAAAGTTTTTCTTTTAACGGGAAGTAAAAAAAGGACTGGCAACCCGCAAGAACAGCCAATGCGACGCATCCAAAAATCACTCTGTAAACTCGAGTGCACAGCTTCGCAAGTTGGCATCCCGGGGAAAACTTTGTCATACTGGGATCATGAAACGATTTGAATATCAATGGCAAGACTTTAAGTGGACTGATTGCGAAGCGCCGACACAAAGTGATTTGCTTGCACTTGCTAATGAGTTCCCGATTCCGTTACAAACTTTAGAAAAGTGTTTAGATCCTGAAGTACTGCCGCGCTCTGAAATCACCGAAGAAGTGCTGTGCATTGTCCTTCGACATCACGACGCTCAGGCCAAGCCCACAGCGAAAACATTGCAGGAACTGACCACCAAATTAGTTCTTTTTGTCGGTCCGAATTTTATTTTGTCGATCCATCGCGCCGCTTTGGCATGCATCACTAGCCATCGCCAAAACGCCGCCAACGAAAGATTCTCGACCTCGGCCTTCGTGAAAAACATGTTCTTTCAAGCGATCATGAGTTTCGACAAACCCCTTGAAGAGCTTGAAAATAAAACACAAATCATTCAAGAGCGGGTGGTGTCCTTAAAACGGCGCAACATTTTAAGGGAAGGATATTTAATTAAACGAAAGATTTCTTCGTTCCGCAAAGTTTTCAAATTTACATCAGACATGATCAATCGCTTACCGACAGAAATTGAGATCGCTCCTCGCGATCTGGCGCAAGTGCGCGAGCCGTTAGATAAACACATATTTTATGCCGATGATGTACAAGAAGAAATTTCAGGCTTGTTAAATCTGCATCTGTCTTTGATGTCGCAAAAAACCAATGAGGCCTCTTACCGAACTAACGAAGTGATGCGTGTATTAACTGTGTTTTCAATTTTCTTTCTCCCCTTGAATTTTATTGCGGGAGTCTATGGGATGAACTTTGAAAATATGCCCGAACTGAGTGCACCACAGGGCTATTATTTGACGCTGCTGGCGATGGCCTTGGTCGTCGTCCTGATCACCGTGTGGATGTACAAAAAGGGCTGGCTCAAAAAAGAAGAGCTCTAAGTCAGAGCTCTGGCCTGAATGAACGAATAATAAAAAACGGCATTCGGGTCGTTGGCGACCTTGGCCATTTCTTGTTTCATACCACTCACGATATCTTCAGACACATATTCCGCTTGAACCAACTGTTCACTGGCGCTTAACAGTAATTCTGTCCAGTACTCGATACAGTCTTTACGGGCCTGGGGCACACGGTTGTCTAGGAACCATGTTTTTACCTCGGTCTGCACATCACGATAACCCAGTTGCATCAAGAAATTCCCCAACTTTGCACCCACAAACGGATCACCTTTTTGTTGCAGCTGGTATTCATTAAAGGCCATCCAGTACTTCCACACATTGGGCGAGTAAGGATCTAAGAAAAACGACGCATTCATCACTTCGGTCACATAGACAACCGAACCGGGTCGCAAAACTCTGCGCACCTCGGACAAAACACGAATGGGGTCTGGAACGTGTTCCAAAATCCAACACAAGAACGCCCCGTCAAAAGAGTTTGCTGAAAACTCCATGGCGGTTGCATCCATTTCTTTCAACTCGTAACGATGAGCCGCCCAGTTTAAATGGGCAAGGCGTGCTCGCGCTGACTGCAACTGTTTGGGACTACGATCAATGCCTGTCAGTTTGATATCCGGAAATCGACGCAAGATAATTTCACTTTGCGCACCCACGCCGCAACCAACTTCCAACAGATTTTCAACGCCATTTAAATTGATATTTTGATAAACACTGTGTTCACCGAAACGCGCCTGCTTACGCAAACGATCTTGTTCGTCTTTACTGAAACCGTGCAAATAGGGAAAGTCTGCCGTGTTCGTCATAGGGACTCCTTGCGCGTAAGAAGTCCTAATATACTAGTAATATTTAAATAACTGCAGTCCCGTTTCTTCTAAAAATCTTTCGTTGCGATACAGGGCGCGGACACCCCATTTTTTTGAAAAGCTCCACTGGGCTTCCACCTGAGTGCGTAAATAATCTTTCTGATCCCAGGACGCCGAGTCGCGACGATAAAAGGCACTGCTTTGCAAAGCCCACGCAGAATTGAACCGATAATAAAGCTCGACCAAAGGTCCGGCCCCGACATACAGCTTGTTGTCTGACAAGTGCGGAGCATAGTGCACATCCCCGACAATCTGCGTGGTCACATCAAAGGCACCTTGCTGCCACGTCCAGCCATATCCTAAACGAATGATCCCTTCGTGGGTTGGCAAGAAATTTTCATTCTGCGTACGTTCAACGCCTAACTTGAATCTCCACGACCGTTCCGGAATCCACGGAGTCCACGGGTTTGCAGAGACCAACTCAAAAGCCGCAAAGTTTTCTAGCTCCAACTTCTTTTCTTGAGGATCCAACGGACTTGGGCCGTAAGAAAATCCCAAATCAAAAAAAGTAATTTGCGAATAAGATGGATAGCCCAATCCCGGATCTAAGCGATCATGCAAAGCAAACCGATGGGTTAACAAAGTAAAGTCTTGATCTGCTGTCGTATGCAAGTAACCAACACCCCAGCGTCCCGCTAAATGTGCTAGATGCGGACGCTCTTGTGGCGGCGGATCGATGGTTACTTGTTCAGCGTCTTTATCGATCTGACTTCTTTTTTCTAAGACTTTCATTTTTAATTGAAACTCTCTGCCAGCCTCTTGAACTTCAGCTGAATAGCGAAAATCAATATAGTCGATAAAAGCATCCAGAATGCGTGCCTGGGATTCTGCAGAGGCTTGCTTGAATTCTTCTGTGAAGGTCAAGTCATCACTGGTGCTAAAGCGATCGGCCAGATTTTTTAACTGCGTGGTTTCTGCCGCCGTCAGGTGCTTTTGTCTTTCAAAAAAAACACGGCGAATCGACGGACGGTACTTATAACTTTTTACCAGATCCGTGTTGTTCCATAAAACCCGCACAGTGTCGGCAGGGATCACGTACTGATCAAGTTTTGAAAGTATATCAACATTGGCATCGGCGGCTTCCAAAATAGAAAGCATGTGATAAGAACAGTTTTCAGTCAGATACCAGTAATCAATTTGTGTCGGGCCCAGTTCCCACACATGAGCGATCAACATGTCGACGGCTGCTGGACTGAATTTTAATTCGTACTCCCACAGGTCTCGAGATTCCGCGTTGTTGTATTCACGCACTTTATAATAATACGGAATGGAGCGGAATTGCCCCGGGAACAAGCCGAACAGACCTTTAAAGCCGTACAAGAAGGCATTGTTGGTGTCGGCCTCTGCCGCGTAATTCAAACCGTAATCTAAAAGTTCATGACGTTGTCCATCTTTGCTTGAGGCTTTATTAATCCTGACAAAGGTGTGACCAAAGGAAGAAGAAGGATTATTTAAATAATAACTAGAGAAAACCAACGAAACAGACTCCCCTTGCAAACCTTTATGAAAAGCTTCAAAGCGGTCACACTTGACATCAAGCCAAGGGATCGGGGTGTCCCTTAGTTTTTCTTTGACCCACTTGTAACGAGCCGGAAAACGGCACTGCGGATGATCATTAGGATCGTTTCCGCGGAGCGCGAAAAAAGCATTCACACTGGCCAGCAATTCAGCCTGCGGATCTTTTTTTCCATTGGGTGCTAAGAAGAAATTTGCGCTGTCGATTTGGCTTTCGCGGACTCTAAAAAAGTCTGTTTCAAAATGCAGCAGCTTTAACCACTGGCGTTCTTGCCATAACTTTTTCGCCTGAACCGCCATGATAGCTTGTCCACTGGCGCTTGATGAGCCCGTCGAGGCATAAGTCGAATGAGATAAGAAGAGCACTAAAATAATAAACAAAGATCTTAACATGCAGATATCTTTGAGTGTCTAAAGGCAACAATCAATACAAAATAAAAACGCAGCGATTTTGTCGCTGCGTTTCGTGCTTCCAACTTAGGAAATTATGAAAAACTAAGCACCACAAATGTTGTTTTTAGCAACAACTTGGTTGATGTTAGCTTCGATAGCTGCAGGTTGCATGTTAGTTTCTACGAAGATTTGGTTGTAGTTCTTTTTCATTACAGAACCCATTGCTTGAGAGTTGCAACCCATAAGGTTTGCAAGACCTGCCAAAGTTTCACCTTGTCCACGAGCTGCATCGTTAGCCAAAGCGACTTTGTTCACTTCGATAAATGCAGGAACTTCTTTACCAGATTTGAAGATACCATCTTGTTGGCAATTCAAAGTACCAGTTGTGATACCGAAAGTTTGGTTACCAGATGTACCGTTTGTTGTTGCTGCTAGGATTTGGTTGCCATCAGAACCCATTACGATTGAACCCAATCCGCAACCTGCTTGACCATAACCTTGTCCAGATGCTTGAGCCAAAAGACCTTTCTTTTGTGCGTGAGCTACACCAGATACCAACAATGCTACTACTACGATTTTCGCCAATTTCACAAAAAACCTCCGTGTGTGATTTGGTTTAACATGCAAAATTGTCGACCGACTCGGAAAAGGAATCAAACAAATTATATATTATAAAAGGCATCTCCGCAGATTCACTCTGCAAGCTAGACCTACGTAGCAACACAGTGCATCCGAATTAGGCACGCCAGACCTCTTAAAAAGCGTCCCAACGAATGGCCACTTTAGGGTACTCAATCCAATCTTCGTTCTTGGGAAAACCTTCCGGGCGAGATTCAGTTTGAGATTTGAACTTCAAAAAGGCTGTTAAAGCGCAAATGAAAGATTCAAAAGCGTGACTGTTTTCAATCATCAATTTCACGTCCTGATCATAGACGAAAGCCACATTGTGAGTACTCAGAGCTTGCAAAATTTCGCGACGACTCTCGTCGCCACCTATAGAGTGTTTATGAAAACGCAAATGGCTTTTCATAACATTCAAAGCACGCCCCACTCGCCACACTGACAACTTCGGATAGACTTCAATACAAGGAATCTGTAAGCGCCTTTGAATATACATTGCCCGCGCCAAGAGCGGGGCTACATTCGCCCCCATTGCATGTTGCATATTGAAGGGCTCTTCCAGTTCCGTAGAAACGTACATTTCCACGCAGCGCTGAGTGTAGGGCGTAAAGAGTTTGCGTGGTTTCTTCTTTTTATGCAGCTTGCGGGTGTATTCCCACATCCATTGCACATGGGGCTCTTTACAAGTTTCAATACCCGTACATGGTGGGTCACTGACCAAACAATTGGGAAAACGAAAAGGCACATCAAAAGCGACGTAAGTTATATCATTATGATACTGGTCGATGATTTCATGGATTTTAAAATCAGCCGAGTGCACTTCGTCACTTTTGATTTTTTCCACCAACCGCGAAAGAAAAACTTTTTTATGCTTGGGATAGTATTCCAGGACGGCCACACAAGCCTTGTCAGTCTTGCCGCCGCCTAACGAAATGCCGACAAAGCGGTGCACGTCTCCAGCGTGGGAGGGCTCCGCCTTCTTGCTTTTTTTTACCGCTTTATTTTTTGTTACAGAGGATCGACGGGTTTTGCGTCCATCACCTGAAAGCCGGCTTTTTGGCATGCGTTTGCGACTCCTTCGCGCTTTTCAGGAGGACACCAGACAAGAACACAACCACCGCCCCCTGCTCCACAAATTTTAACAGCCTCCGCGCCATTCTGCAAAGAGACTTCCGCAAGCTTTTCAATCTCAGGACTAGAAAACTCGGGCGCTAAACGAATGCGTGCATCAAACTCACGTTTAAAAAGTGTGCCAAGGTCTTTCCAGTTCTGTGAGCGCACAGCATGCTCTGTTTCGATTGCAATCACCTTGAGGTCTTTAAGAGCCTGCAAAGTGTTCGCATCCTTGGCCACCGAATCCTTCATGACTTCAAAATTATTTAAGCCGGAATGATGGGCTTTGCCGGTATAAACCAACATAAACTTTTCAGCCAAAGGTGTATTTTCAACTTGCATGACCTCTTGGCTGACACCGTCATAACCATAGTGTAAGACATTTAAACCACCCGAAGCCGCCGGATAATAATCTTGAGTGCCCGTGGGAGTATTCAAAATCTCTGCCTCAATGTTATGGGCGACTTGGGCCATGTGGTGTGTGTCTTTAAAGGGACGATCACAGAAGCGGGCAAAAGCCTTCATCAAACTGATGGTTAAACTGGAACTGCCGCCCAAACCACCACCTACCGGACTGTCAGAAAAAGTTTTTAAGGTAAAACCCTTCGTCGGCATCCAGTACCTTAATTGCGTTTGCAACAGCACCATTTGGGGATCCGTATCTGAAAGAGCTT
Source organism: Bdellovibrio sp. (assembly GCA_013360185.1). Taxonomy (GTDB): domain Bacteria; phylum Bdellovibrionota; class Bdellovibrionia; order Bdellovibrionales; family Bdellovibrionaceae; genus Bdellovibrio. The sequence goes on along the minus strand of JABWCO010000035.1, from coordinate 16,352 downwards.
CGACCAAATTTCTATAGGATTTTTTAATTTTTAAGTCAGCAGATTCCAGCACGATGCTAGCGTCCTCATGGGGAGTCAGTTCGGCCGTGGTGTAAATACTAATCGCCACATTCACCGTCGAAGCCCCATTGATAAATAAATACAAAGGCCATAGATCCAGGGTGCCACCAGCTAGGTCTACGCGTGTCGGTGACTTAACAACTATCTTTTGCATTACTTCTGTTCCTTCTGCTCCGGCGCGGCTTTTGGCAAGGCACTGTCGGCAGGTTGCTCTTTTAAATCGTTCGCCGTTAACGTAATTAATTTATCCAAAGCCCCTGGCTCCATTCGTAAAACAAACGTCGGATCAGAGACCGTCGCAAAAATCACCAGGTCGTGCCCCTGGCCGGCCTCGAGCGTCCAAGTCTTCCCATCCATAATCAAGTCCAGCGTATACAATATCTTAAGATTTTTGGGTTTGCTGTGGTGGCCTTCGATGATTTCTGAAGCCTGAGCATCGGCAATCATCGTTAGGATTTCACGGACCTTATTTTGGTCTAATTTTAAATCCTTCTGAGAGGGTTCCAACCATTTTCCTTCAACCCGCTGAAGGTGCAACCCGCCTTTGCTATTTTTAAGTTTAAGAGTATCCACACTGGCAATGCGATGGCGCAACACATGGCGGTCACGGAAATCCACGGCGGTCTTTTTTACCCGCGCTTGCCAGATCGAGTTCGCGACCAACACGCGATTTTCCTTATCGCGACGAACAAATGAAGCATCTTCAAAGTTTTTCTTTTCCGAAACTTCAAAAGTCGTTTGCTCGCCCCCTGACGTCCTAAAAGTCACCATACCCAATGGTTTGTCTAAACCATACATAGCCCAGTCGATTGCATCGCCCTCTTTGGCCACATCAATCACGCGTTCCGGGAACGTGTTTTTAACAAAATCATCAGCCACCTGATTGTCGGCGATATCCTGAATAGGAGCTGTAACCTTCCAACCATCCGTGGATCTTTGCAGAATGGTTTTCTGCCCGTCCTTTTCGATTTCTACATAATCCACTTTTGCAAAGTCCAACTTCATCAGTTGTGCTTCGGCCATACTTTTTTCTTCTTTTTTCTTATCTTGCTGGAAGTCATAAAGTGCAAAGCCCCCGAAAAGCAACAGACAAAGGACAAGAATCGTACGGCCTTTAAGTTTCATTATGCATTTCTCCTTCTAAGATAAAGACCCACACTGGCACCCAAAAGCAGAATAGGAAGCGGAATAATAAATGCAAATAAGAAAATCGCGAATTTGGTTTCTGTCAGTATCATTTGTGTCGCCTGCGCATCGCGCGCGGTGATGCTGACGATGTTTTCTTCCTTTACTAAGGCTGCGATCGAATTTAGAAAAAGATCCCGATTCAAGTTTTGGTACAGCATTTGATTGGTCATAAAATCAACGTCGCCAGCCACCCACAACATGAACGGCTTTGCAGACTCCTCAGCACCTGGCCACCGCCCGGTGATTTCATCCACCAAAGTATACGCCCCCTCGACACCTTCGCCGGTAATGCGCAAACTGTTGCTAGCGATCGCTTGCGGAGTCGTTTTGACGATTTCATCCACGACCACTCCGGCCGGAATGTCTTTCTTTTTTAGCCCCTGCGGAAAACGGAACAAGGTGACTTCGCTACGACCGAAAGCCTTGGTGATTTTATTGGTGTCAGAAAAAACCGCACCCATCACTGGGCCTTGGTTAATCCCCCGTCCCATCGGGGTGTCGACCACGTTAAAAACGTAATTATTTTCAAATACCACGCCGACCTTAGCGACCAACTTTTCAAGTCCCACAGTATTTTGTGGCTCTAGCGCCAGCAGCAGACTGCCTCCGTTTTTTAGATAGTTTTCTAAGGCGACAATTTCAAATTCCTGGAAGTTCTGCGCCGGACCCGCAATCACAATCACATCTGCATCCGCTGGAATCTTGGCATTTTGGATCAGAGGCAACTCTTTGACGGCATAACGGTTGTTTTCAAGCATGGTTTTAACAGAACCCAGGCCCAATCCTTCGCGGGCATCGTTCAGATCTTTTTCGCCATGGCCGACCGTAAAATAGATTGTTTTAGTTTGTTCGCGACTGACTTTCACGATCGCACTGGTGAATTCTTGTTCATCGATTTTTTCCACGCGATTGCGGCGGCCTTTATAATTTAAAAACACCACCCCGCTGCCTTTATCGACGCCATACTCTTGCGCGATATCCGGGCGTTCGTTGACTTCGACAAAGTCCAAACTGACTTTATTGCTGCGATCTTGGTATTTTTTAACCAGTTCGCGGAACAAACGGCGATTTTCTTCGTTGCCCTCAACGCCTTTTTTATAGAAGAACAAAACTTTTAAGTCAGAATCTAAACCGTCCACCAACTTCAAAGATTGTTCAGACAAAGTGTTCGTTTTTGCTCCTGAAAAATCCCAAACTTTATAATACTTCACACCCAGATAGTTGGCGATGATCAGAACCGACAAAAGCAAGGCAATTAGGACACCCATACTCATGCCTTCTTTGGTGGTCTTCATCGTCAAGAACTCGGCAAAGAAGGCACGGTCCTTCACGGCAGCTACACCGAAAAAGAATACGGCCATGCCCAAAGCGACCCAACAAAACGGCACCCAGTCGCCAATCAAATAGCGTGTGATCGCTAGCGAAACTAAGGAAATGCCTGCAAACAGAAAGGAAATTTTGCTTAATTTGCTCATGCTTATCTCCAACGCGATGATTCAACGACACGCTCTGCTAGGAAGCAGAACAAGACGATGACACTAAAAAAGAAAACCAAACCATTTGTGCGAATCGTGCCCTCAACTAAGGCCGAAAGATGCGTACTGAGCGACATATGTTCAAAGATTTTTCGACCAGCTTCGCTATCAACAACTTCAGCACCGATCCCGATAAACCAAATCGAAAGATTGAACATGATCGAAATAATGTAAGCGGCAATTGTATTTTCGGTCAGCGACGAAGCAAACAAATCCATCGCAGCATAAACACCGCCAACCAAGAAAATACCTGCAAAGGCAATCAACAAAGGTGTCCAATTTAAAGTCGCTAACAACGAGGTTGAAAGCGGATAAAGAAAGGCCACAAAGACCAAGCCAAAAACAGCGCCCCAGGCCGCAAAGTATTTGCCCAAGACAATGTCCAAAGAAGTCACCGGAGAAGTCAAAAGAAGATCAAACGTTCTTAATTTTTTTTCTTCTGCAAAAAGCTTCATCGTTAACGCAGGTACGACAAAAATCAAAAGCAGATTCAAATAAGAAAGCTGCCTTAAGAATACCCCGTAATGAATATTGAGCTGATTGGAGGGAACACCTTGCTGCATCACATAGTTCGTCAACAACTGCGAAAATAAATTCAACTGAATAGGAAAGACCCAACTAAAGATCACACTGATCAAAAAGCAGATCACCCAAAAAGTCGGATTAAAATAAAATCCTTTGAGCTCTTTTTTTAAGATGGTGAGTGTGCCACTCATACCGCGCCCCCTTTTGATTCTTGTCCGTAAGTCAATTTTAAGAAGACATCTTCAAGATCACGTTTCGCCGGCGTTAGCTCCAGCAGCCCGAAGCCCTGGGTGACGATAAGAGAAGAAATACTCTCCACCACATCTTCGCCGCCAGCTAGGTCAATGCTCCATTCCTTTTGCGAAGCGCCCAAGGTCACCGAAGTTACTGCGCTGACACCCGCCAGAACAGACTTAAGATCACTCACATCTTTACGCAAGCGCACATGCAGACGCTGGTGCCCTTTTTCCATCGTCGCCAAACTGTGGATGCTATCTTCGGCGACAATACGACCTTTATTAATGATGATAACTTTTTCGCAAGTGGCTTCCACTTCTGGCAAAATGTGCGTGGAAAGAATAATCGTGTGCTGCCCCTTTAAGGCTTTAATCAAATCACGGATTTCCGCCACTTGTTTTGGATCCAAGCCAACCGTAGGTTCATCCAAAATCAAAACTTCGGGATCTGAGACGATAGCTTGCGCAATACCAACACGTTGCTTAAAGCCCTTCGAAAGATGATGAATCAAGCGCTTTTGCACTTCACCCAAATTGGTTTTCTCAATGGCGTGGTCGACATATTTTTCGATTTTATCTTTAGGCACTTGCTTAAGTGCAGCGACGTAGCGCAAATATTCGCGCACATACATATCCGCATACACCGGCGGCGTTTCTGGCAAATAGCCAATGCGCTTTTTAACTTCTATGGGATTTTCAAACACATCAAAGCCTGCGACCGAAGCCGTACCGTGGCTGGGGGCCATGAAGCCTGTGATAATTTTCATCGTCGTCGATTTACCGGCGCCATTGGGACCAAGAAAACCGACAACGTCGCCTTTATTCACAGAAAAACTAAGTTTATCAATAGCACGTCGTGGACCGTAATCTTTGGTGAGATCGCTGACTTGAATCATGGTGAATCTCCTCTATGCAGATCCCAAAATTCTAGACAGACCACAGACTCAGTCAAGGGCTAATGCGGCTATTTCAAGGTTAAGTTCAGGCTTTTTTCCGAATGATAAGTCACTCGTCCCAGCTTATCGCCTTTGATTGGTCGCACAAAACGACACTCCACGATCACCACGGCAACTTTTTGTCCCAACATCAGAGACTTTGCCGGCAAAGACTCCCGTGCGACCCAGGCTGCGACGTCTTGAATCTCTTCCACCGACAACTCTTGATCGCGCTGCCGATGAATGATCGCATGCGCACCAGGATAATCCCGCAAATGCAGCCAATAATCCCACGCTTTGGCCTGGCGAAGCAGTGCTAGGTTATCTGCCGCAGAACGACCACAATACGCCAAAGTCCCCGATGGCAAGGTTAACTTACGTCCCCGCGCCTCCGCCTTGCTCATCAGATCAACAAGTTGTGGCTTCTTCTGTTTTTCAGAATACCGAGCTTTTTCAAGCTGCGCGACATCGGCTGCCAGCTCCACAAAACGTTGGCGGGCTCCAACCTTTTTCCCCTCCAGCTGCTTGCCTTTTGTAAAACAATTTTCAATATTCCAACTTAAGGATTCTTTAACCTGGATACACGACGCCAAATGCGCCGGAACTTGCAAATGACCATGAGTCTTTAGAAACAATCCAGCTTCATACCAGGCATCGGCTTTGTCACTTTCAATTTGCTTTTGAATTTCCTCTAAGGCTTTACGTTTTTTGCCTAAGTCCTTGGCCTTTTGTTTTTCCCACTGCGCTACGGGATCTAAAGCGCTCTTCTTGGCGCTGCCCTGCTCGTTCAACCACTCTTCGTGAATCTCTTCTAGGGTTCTCGGAGCCGGAGGCGTTTCGACTAGGGGGGCGGGGCCCAACTCTAAAGCTTTTTCCCAAGAAATTTGTTTACCCTGGGCGCGCACGATGACATTGCATTGCTTGGGAATTAAACGAATTTCAAGATCACATTCGCTCTGGGAATTTTTTAACGACAACTGCACCACGCGACCGAACTGTTCTTGCACGCGCATCTCGGTCAAATACAAGTTTTTGCCATGGGAACTTAAAAACAAACTGACAGGTTTACCCTTGGGGCCCTTTTTAAAAGGACACTGTTCTTCAAAAACCAGCATCATCGGCGCATTGGGCAACAAGTCCAGGATCAGCCAATAACGGCGATCCCCTTGAAAGCCCAAAGCCAGACCTCGGTCACTGGCCAAGACCTCTTGCAATTGGGCACCGTCTAAAATCGGAGCAAAATACGCGACAAAATGTTGAAGTTCTTGTTGGGTCAGGGCTTTCATAGTGTCGAGTCTCTCATCCCTTGGGCCAAATTTCTATTAGTTACGCTTAGGTTCGTAAAAAGAAATCCGATAAACTCAATGATGAACATAGAAACACTAGTCAAAATTGTCGAGACGCAGCTGCAGGAAACTTCCAATATGAAGGAAAAGACCAACGATTTTATTAATCGCGTTGTCCATCTTTACACCTTGCAATTGATGAAATCAGGCAACATCCCTTTGGACTTTATCAACGATATTGTCTTTGACATAGAAGCCGACACGATCGAAATTTTTCGCAAAAAAACCTATGGCTTTTTGACTTTGGAAGAATATCGTCTGCACAAGTTCCGCCAAAAGAACGATAACTAAGACGACCTTTAAAGTGACAATTCAAACAAAAACTAGCACTCAATAGTTTTTTAAGTTTTTTCAATCACAGCAAAATACAACGGTCCAAACCCGCAGCGATCTGGCATGTAGGCCACGCCTGCTGCGGTCCGTTCGCCACCCACGCCCAAAGAGGCCTCTAAGAGCTTTACGGCAGTCTTCTTCTTTTTTAAAAGCTTTTGCACCACACCGTCATTTTCGTCCGGACTGATCGAACAGGTCGAATAAACAATTCTTCCCCCGGGCTTCACCGCTAAAAAGGCCGCTGCCAAAAGTGCATACTGGCGCGCGGCTAAGTGCTCCGTGCGCCGTGGACTCCACTCTTCCTGGGCGGCTGTATTTTCTAGGATGTGACGTTCACCAGAACAGGGAGCATCAAGCAAGACGCGATCAAAACCCGCAGGCTCCTTTAATCCGAACTGCACACCATCTTTGCCCGTCACCCAAACACGGTCGCGAACACTGCGCGGGACATATTGTTGAATGACTTTCTTAAGGCGTTCTCGGCGCTCTGGCGACATATCGTTACAAAAAATTTCACCTTCGCCAACCAAGGACTCAATTAAAATTAAACTTTTCCCGCCGGGCGCAGCACACATATCCAGAACGCGATCTCCGGACTGCACTTCCAGGGCTTTAGCAACCATCACACTTGCTGGATCCATGACATAGACATCCAGCAGCTCATCACTGTTACGCTCGGGGGTCGAGTTTTCACCTTGAGGAATCCAGTAGCATCCTGGCAGTTCATTTTTTTGAGGAAAAGCGTGCCATTTTTTTTCGGCCAGATTTTTATTGGTGCTTAATAAGTTACGACGAGCCACTTGTTGTTCGCGATTTTGCAGAGCTTGAAAAATCGCCGGCCAGCGCGCGCCATAAACGTCAGAAAAATGCTTATAAAATGGATGTACTTCTGTGATCATGTGGAAATATTATATTGCGAGCTGGGACAGATTTCAATTTTTTGTGTGGCTTCTTTGCTGCCCGAATATCTGAAAATAAAGCATCGCCCAAAACAACAAGCCTGACGTAAATACGGGAATTAAAAAGCCCCCGTACCCAAAAGCGCGGAACACAAATCCACCCAGCACCGAACCCAAACCGAAAAAGAAAATGATTCCCACGCGCATCAAAACGGCATTTTGTTCATTTTCAATCTGCCCCTGAAGGGACTTGCTGTTCAGCAAACGCACTAGACCAATTCCTAAATCCGTGGTGATTCCAGTTAAATGAGTGGTACGAATAACCGACTTTGAAACAGTCGCGATGGTCCCATTCTGAATGCCGCAGATCAGACACAAAAGAATCAGCAATGTATAATCGCGGGAAAGCTCTAAGGGTTCCCCAAATTTTCCGAAGTAACCTAAAGCTCCACCAATGACGACGATTAAAGTCAGCACAAAGATCACCCCGAAAGTGACGTAATAGCGGGGCTTTTTGTGCAATTTTAAACGCAAGTCGACCAGATACCCGCTTAGCATGGCCCCGAACAGGAAAAACAGCGGCACCGCCAGCATCCCCCAGGCGTGCTGAGCCTGATCCGGCTCGCTTAACTCATAACCAAAGAAAGTCGCAAAGCCCGTGACGTGCGAAACAAAACGATGGCACGCCATAAAACCACCGATGTTTAAGACGCCGGCTTGCAAGGCCATGGACATCCACACCGTAATGTTACTTCTGGTATAATGGGAAATAGATTCGTTTCCGTAGAGCATAACTCGCAGCCTTTACTTGATCGCTTGTGCTGTTAGTCTATTTTACTTCACTGGAAACGTACAGATAAACTCACAGCCCTGGTCTTGCGCACTTCGCACCGCCACTGAGCCTCCGTGACTTTGCATAATATGTTTCACGATAGCAAGACCCAAGCCTGTGCCACCGGCATCGCGAGTCCTGCCTTTATCAATACGATAGAAGCGCTCAAACAAGCGGTCTAAATGTTCAACGGGAATTCCTGGACCATCATCGATCACTCGCAAAATAACATTTTGTGCTGAATTGCCTTCCCAACGAATCTGCACGGATTTGCCATTCGGAATAAACTTGATGGCGTTGGAAACCAAGTTACGCAAAACCTGTTCAACCTTATGAGCATCAGCCATAAACGGAGCCACCTCACCAATCACTCGAATCGCGATATTTTTTTCAGCCGCAAGCACCGTCATTTCAGCTAAAATCTGCTCCGAAATCTGCAGGGGGTGAATAAGCTCTAACTTAAGCTCGCCATGCGACTCTAATGTACTTAAACTTAAAAGATCATTTACCAGGTCCATTAAACGGTCGATATTGCGGGAAACAATATTCAAAAATTTACCAGCTTGATCTAGGTGACCGGCCTTAACGTCTTCTTGCAAAGTGTCCACATAGCCTTTAATCGAGGTCAATGGCGTACGCAATTCGTGAGAGGCATTGCCGACGAAATCAATGCGAATCTGTTCGACCTTCTTTAACTCCGTGATGTCATGGAAAATACCCACGATCGCATAGATCTCTTTGGTTTTTTCGTTGCGAATCGGATTCACAGACACCGCAAAAAAACGAGGAACTGCATCGACTAAGGTATTCAACTTCACAGTAAAGCGGTGCACTTTACCCGTGTGAATGGTGCTGGCGAAACCTTCCAAAACATCTGACGAGCGGATCGCATCTTTAAGCCTTAAAATTGGTGCATTGACTTGTTCATTAGATAAAAACTGCGCAGCAAATTGTGAATTGAAGTACAAAATCTTTTCGTCCAAACTGACACTAACTAAACCTTCCGCCACCGCACTCATGAAGGCTTGGGATTCTTCTTGGGCCCGCAAGAACTGCGCTTTACGCCTTTTCATTTTACGATGAATATGATTTAAAGCGACATCCAATTCAGAGATATCGTCCAACTCGTCATCTAAAAGATCATCTTCCTGATTTGGATCCACGAGATCGCCGTACACTTTTTTGCTAGAAATGCGTAACGCTTTTAAAATCACACGATAAATTGGGCGTGTAAAACGATAGGATGTCAAAGCCGCCACGAAAAGACTGAAAACAAAGAAATTTAAAAGGGCTTCATTATAAACAAAGGGTTGAACTCGGTAACGCACATCGATCACAGAAATTACTGCGATGGATAAGATATTAAATGCTATCACCTGATAGAAAAAAAACTTCCAATATACTCGCCAAGGGAATCTTACAAATCGCTTCATGCGATATCTACTTTAACCCTATAACCTACTCCGCGGATAGTCTCAATGCGGTCTCCCCACTCACCTAACTTCTTGCGTAATCCAAAAACATGGGTGTCGATAGTTCGGCCAACCACGTTAATACCTTCACCCTGAATATTTTCAATTAATTGCTCGCGGGTCAAAACACAGCCTGGATTTTGGACTAAGGCGCCTAAAAGTTTAAACTCAGACGGAGTCAGATGCAAAGGCTCTCCATTAAAAGAAATTTCATAGGATTTGAAATTGATTCGCAAACCTGCCAAGTTTACGTCAGCATTCTCGGCGGCGGTCGCAGAACCTGGTTGAAAGCGGCGCAAAAGAGCCTTGATACGAGCGATAAATACGGAGGGTACAAACGGCTTAGTCATATAATCGTCTGCGCCCTTTTCCAGGCCCGCCACAATATCTTGTGCTTCGGTTTTGGCAGTGACCATTAACACAGAGGCTTGCGGGCTTTTGACTTTGATCCTTTCGACAATGTCGACACCGCTTAAACCCGGCAACATCCAATCCAACACAAAAACTTGAAAGTTATTTCGGCTCATTTCGTTCAAGGCATCCTCAGCAGAAGAACACTCCGTCACCTTATAGCCTTGTCGCAATAAATGCAGGGCCATCAATTCACGGATTTCTTGCTCATCTTCTACCACCAGCACATGAACTAAATTGTCAGCCAAACTTTCCCCCGTGTCGAATGTCCTTACCGGTGACGGCAAAGATCACGTCTTCAGCGATATTGGTTGCGTGATCGCCTAAACGTTCTAAATTTCTAGCAATTAAAATTAAATCTAAACCCGCTTCCACATCTTGAGGCTGCGCCTTGATGTGCACGGTGGCTTCTTTGAAAACTTTGTTTTTCAATCCGTCGATTTCATCGTCCATCAAAAGAATTTTTCTAGCTTGGTCCACATCGCCGCGCACAAAAGAATCCAAAGACCCTTTAACCATGCGGCCCGCGATTTCTGACATTTTTTGGATGTCATTCAATTGCGCTTGGATCGGCGCACGCCCCAAATAATCTTTACCCGTGTAAGAAATATTCACGGCTTGATCACCCATACGTTCAAGGTCATTGTTGATCTTAAGAACAGAAATAATAAGGCGCAGATCTTTGGCGACGGGCCCCTGTTTTGCCAGAATATTCATGCACGCATTGTCGACTTTAATATGATCTTCGTTGATTAGCTGTTCAATCGCATGCACAGAATCAAACATCGCCAAATCACGAGACAATAAAGCCGCCGTGGCTTGAGCTAAAGACTTCTCCACGTGACCACCCATCAAAAGTATCATCTTTTTTAGGTCTTCAATTTGGTTGTCTATCGCTCTTTCCATGACTTGGGTCCCCAGCGCTAAGGCCTTGTTTATAATTTTTAAGAAATAAAGACACCGCTTAACACGGCACCTATAAGGATTCTAACGAAATCCTAACATGAATTAGAACAGAACTTGAGCAGCAAAAGCGATTTTAGAGCGATCTCGAGCTCCTGTCGCAAAATTGCCACCGTAACGCGTGTGATCCACCAAAAACGCGGCCTTAATATCTTCAGCAATTTGAAAGCCCCATCCTGCCACGACCGTTTGCAGGTCTTTGCCATCCTGGCCCTTCGCAGCGTTCATATAATCAAAACGCAAAACGATTTCAGAAGTCTCGCCCATGTTTATCACGGTAAAAAAACTTGCACCTTCTCCGTGGACTGACTCTCCGGAAAGAGCTAGCACATTCACGCCCTCAACCATGGTTAAGTCCAACAACGCATCCGCAGGGTCTTGGGTTCCCAGAACTTCCAGGCCCAACAAAAAGCTTTTTTCGCTTTCAAAAGTCAGCATTCCTTGAATTCGCTCTTTGACTCCGACGTCTGCGCCATATTTGTCGTAATTTCCGCGGGCATAGTTTAAAGACAAAACCCACGGACTGGAACCGTGCAAACGCGCAAACAAACCTACGTCCTTATGTGGCCCCGACTCTTTCGCTTGGGCGCCATCACCATTACTCACTGTAAATGCCCACTCTCCCCATTCACCCGGCAATTCGGACATGAATGAAAATCCCAAGTCAGAAACATTTTGGTATTTCCATTTTTCGGTCAACGACCACGCATTTTGCCCTAAAAAACGATAGTCCCAAACTTCATAGTGAGCCTCTTGCCAAACATCAGGAATCAAACCAAAGCGCACAGCATTTAATCCTTCAAAAATACTGACCACATCCATATAGGCTTCGCGCACTTTCACATCAAAGCGCTCCGCCGACGAGGATTTCTCTTCAGATCCTTCCAAAGTGACAGTTAATAGATTGTTCTCTTTTAGGGGGATGTCCAGATCCAAGAAAAGTGACGGTACCGAAAACGAAGAATTACCACGTTCGCCCGTTGGCAAGCTCCAAACCGACATTGTCGCATCGAGCTCCCCGGAAATCTCGATCTCGGACAGGGCCCAAGCCGGCGAAACAACAACAACTGAAAATAATGTTAAAAGAATGTTTTTTTTCATGTCTCTGATGCTCTCATTTTTATATACTAATGCCAAAGAAAAGGAAGTTTATCGTGTCACGCCGTGTATCCGCCATAGACATTGGGTCCAACGCCATCCGCATGATGATTGCCGACGTGTCCCCGAATGCCCCAATTTTGAAGGTTGTAAAACGGTTTCGTGCCGCCGTCCGCTTAGGTCATGATGTGTTTACCGAGGGCCTCATCACCCCCCACTCGTTAGATATCGCGCGGACAACCTTTTTGCATTATTCCCAGACCAACGCCGAATTCAAAGTCGACACCTGCCGCGCGGTCGCGACCAGTGCATGCCGCGAAGCCAAGAACCAAAAGCAGTTCGTCGCAGAGGTGTTTAAAGCTTCAGGAATAAAAATTGAAGTGATTGATGGCACCGAAGAAGGTCGCCTGATTCACTTGGCCGTACGGAAAGAATTAGACTTAGACAGCCGCAAGACCATGCTGATCGATATTGGAGGAGGCAGCGTGGAGGTGACCTTTTCAAAGGGCGACACCATCACCGCCACAAAATCCTTCCCGATGGGCACAGTGCGGATTTTAGAGAACCTGCAGAAACGCAAGCTCAATGAGTCACACTTAAATATCATTATGGGCGAATTCTTAGCGGACTTAGGTGAACACGTGTACAAGAACTGTGAACACGAACCGATTCATTTTGCGATCGGCACAGGTGGAAATTTAGAATCTTTAGGTAAATTGAAGGTGGAGTTGCTGCAAAAAACTCCGCACACTTTCTTAACTCTGCAGGAACTTGATGCCATCATCGAAAAATTACGCAGCTTTAAAGTCAAAGAACGCATCGAAAAACTAGGGCTGCGACCCGACCGCGCCGATGTCATTGTTCCAGCCGCCATGCTAGTACAAACGATCATGCGTCAGGCAGAAACACAAAAGATATTAATCCCCCGCGTGGGTCTGCGCGACGGCCTGGTTTGGTCAATGATTTAATCAATTAAGAAACGCGGCGGAACAGCGTACAACAACTGCGCCCCACCAGCTTCGGCATGGGCAAAGGACTCTAGCTCCAGACCGATAATGCCACTTTTTTTCAGATCGATAAAACTGTGTTCTTTGCCCGTCAGCATGTAACTGGCAAAAGCACTCAAGTGAGGCTCATGGCCAACAACAACAATGCGCCGACAATTGCGTGATTGGGTGCGCAGCCACTTTAAAAAGGCCGGTGGTGGGCTTTGTGGCACTAGCTCCGGCGCTTCTACTATTTTTGTTTCGAAATAAATTTGTGAAATGATTTCGGCCGTCTGCCGGGCGCGAACCAAAGGACTTGATACAATAATGTCGACCTCTTTTAAAAAATCACGCAACTGCATGCAAACTTTCTGCATTTTTTTGCGGCCCTTCAACGTCAACGGGCGCTGGTGATCCTCAAGACCTTTTTTTTTGAAGTCTTCGCGTTCTTCGGCGACAGCATGGCGAATAATTATCAGTTCCAAATCAACAACCCTTTATTCGTGCCCAGTTTGGCTTTCTTCTGACAAAGTAACCCGCGCTTTAGATATTTGCATCAAAACTTGATGAATTCCCGGGTCTGTCGAATTTTTTCGCGTGTAAGTCCCGTCGGAATTCATTTGCCATGCCTGGCGCTGCTCCTTGACCGACAACTGCAAAATTTCCCAACATTTTTCTTTTAAGCCGCGATCCAAGATCGGCACGATGGCCTCGACACGGGCGTGCAAATTACGATACATCCAATCTGCAGAACCGATAAAGAACTCTCCGTCCACTGGATCCTTGGCGCCGTTTCTAAAGTAAAACAATCTTGAATGTTCTAAAAAACGTCCAATGATAGACGTCACCCGAATGTTTTCACTCATTCCCGGAACACCAGGTCTGAGGCAGCAAAAACCCCGCACGATCATATCAATACTAACACCTCTTTGCGAGGCCGCATAAAGGGCCACGGCAATATCATTTTCTTCAAAGTTGTTAAACTTCGCAATGATCTGTGCAGGCCTTCCCGCCTTTGCGTGCTCACCCTCGCGTTCTACCATGGATTTAAACCGCGCGAACATATTGACAGGCGCAATAAGCAAATTTTTATAGTCTGCCTTAAGCGAGCGCCCCGTGAGGTAATGGAAAAACTCTACGACGTCTTGAGTTATTTCTTCCTTTGCCGTTAGCAAGCCCAAATCCGTGTAAAAACGCGAAGTCACGACGTTATAATTGCCGGTACCAATATGGCAGTAACACTTCATACCCTCTTGCTCTTGGCGCACGACCAACGACGTCTTGGCGTGGGTTTTCAAGCCGACCACACCATAAACGACGTGCACACCTGCATTTTCAAGCTCCGACGCCCAATAAATATTGCGCTCTTCATCAAAGCGCGCCTTCAGTTCAACTAAACACACCACTTGCTTTCCTTGTTCGGCAGCACGAATCAACGAGCGAATAAAAGGACTGTTGTCGCCGGTACGGTACAAGGTCATTTTGATGGCTAAAACTTTTGGATCGTCACAGGCAATATGAATGAACTTTTCAACCGATGCCGAAAAGCTTTCATAAGGATTGTGCACCAACTGATCACTCGCCTTAATCGCGTTAAAGATATTCGCGCCCTCTTCTGCAAAGGCAGGCAAGACGACCGGCGTGTATGATTCGAACTTCAGTTTGGGCAAATTCAGATCGGTGATAACACTTAGATCCGTAAAATCCAACATCTCGGGCAACTCATAAATGTCTTCCTCGGTCAGCTCTAATTCTTCCATCAGAAATTTTAGCATCCACGGGTCTGGCTTCGGACCGTGCTCTAAACGCACGACTTCAGCAAAGCGACGTTGCCGCAATTCTTCTTCGATGGCTTCGAGTAAATCCTCGGCATCTTCCTGATCATGATCCGAATCCGCATTACGCGTAAGGCGGAAAGGCATAATGTCTAAGACCTGCATCGCGGGAAAGAGATCCGCCAGATTCTGGCGAATCACTTCTAACAAACTAACAAACTTTAACGTCGCAGCTTCCGGGTCAACACGAATCCACTGAGGTAAAACTTTCGGAATTTTTACACGCGCGAAAAGCTTTTCTTCGCTGTGCGGGTGCTTTAAGGTCACCCCCAAGGAAATGGAAAGATTCGAGATAAATGGGAAGGGATGGCCCGGATCCACCGACAGTGGCGTTAAAACGGGAAATACATTTTTATTATAATATTTTTTTACAAGCTCACGTTCTTGCTCTGTAAGACCTTTCCAAGTAACCAGTAAAATATTCTCTTTTTCTAAAGCCGGCTTAAGGGTTTTCGCAAAACACTTGGCCTGATCCAAAAGCATCGGGTTGACGACCTGGCGAATTTCCTGCAGTTGATGCAACGGCGTTTTTCCGTCCGCTGATTTAGGCGATATACCATAAGCGACGTGGCGTTTTAACCCACCCACGCGTTTCATAAAAAATTCATCCAAGTTCGAACTTGAAATACTCAGAAAGCGAATACGCTCTAACAACGGATTGCGCGGATCTTCGGCTTCGGTCAAAACCCGACGATTGAAATTGAGCCAGCCAATTTCACGACTAGAAAATAAGCTTTCTGACGACAAAGGATGCTCAACCACCTTATGCTTGCGGGTGGACTTCTTTTTTGACGTTCTTTTGGCGGGACCGGCCTTCGTTGTATTCAAAGACTCCTCCTTGACTCTTTAAGGCAATATTTCACAATAAAGGCTCTTATTTAGCAACGTCTTCCCAGACACTCCGCTGGATGATGCTTCACCGCAAAAAAGTTAGCTCTAGAACTCACAAAAAATTAACCAATCTTGGCTTGACGAAATCCGCGTCCCTGGGGGCAAAAAATCACCCAACTGGCGGTCCTGTTTCACAATGAGACCGACAAAGTTGAAAACAAACGGCAAATTCCTTCAGAGCGGGACCGCTTTTTCCGAAGAGAACATATGACCAGTTTGGCACGCTACCACGGCAGATCCCCTCGATACATCCTCAACACAGAGGACGACAGTCTTGTACGCGTGGCGGGCCCCAAACAAGTTCCTTGGGAAGAAGGCACGAATATCAAAAATGTGTCCTTGACCGGACTGGCTTTCACCGCCCCTGAAGATCTTTGTCCCCTTCTAGGTGAAGTCATTAAAATCCAATTCACACCACCTGGCTCAAAACAAATGGCGTGCTATGGCATCGTCACTCGCTTGGACAGCGTTTCAAAAGATACTACGCTAGTGGGCATCCATTTTTATAAACTTGAAATGGCTCAACGGATCGTTTTAGCCCAAGGCCTTGCGCGCAAATTCAAAGAAACTCAAGACCGCAGCGAGATCGACGATTTACTAAACCACAAGAGTGAACGAATCAGCCTAGCGAACTTCCCCCAACTAATGCTTATGGGCGCCTTAGGCTTCCTGTGGTGTCTGATGATTTGGAGCCTTCTGCGCTTTGAATACGCAGGTCTCTATAAGATACTTTTAGGGCTTTTTAGCTAAGTTCCCCCCAGAAGCTCCTTAAATTTTTTTGCGCCAAACTCTGTGAATTTCTTAACT
>JABWCO010000159.1 GCA_013360185.1 Bdellovibrio sp. | reverse complement strand
GTCGGATTTATCAACATCACTCCAAAAGTAATTTACGGCGAAGACAATCGTGTCGATGTTTATCAAGTCACAAAACCTGAAATTCTCGACGTCGCGGATTCAACGGTGGCGCTTATCCCCGTGCGCAGTATTGTGAATATTGCTAATGGCATGGTGCAAATTTCTGCGGGTCAATATGGCAAGGAAATGAACCTGTGTAAAGATGAAGCTTTTTATGACCAACCGGCGGCAGCAAATTGTTCAGGTTCTTTAGTTGGCAGCGATCTTATCGCAACAGCTGGACATTGTGTGACGGCTTCAAATTGTTCTTCTTATAATTTTGTATTTGGCTTTAAAATGACCGATGCAAAAACGGCTCCGACAACCTTGCCGGCCAGTGAGATATACAGCTGTAAGGAAGTTGTGGCGCGTGAATACACCAGTGCTCAGGATTATGCTCTTGTGCGCCTAGACCGCGCTGTGATTGGGCATCGTCCTTTGACGTTACAGAAAAGTCCAGCTCAACCAGGTGATCAACTTTATGTTGTCGGTCATCCTTCCGGATTGCCAACAAAATACGCTGATGGGGCAGAAGTAAGGTCACAAGAGGGTGCATTCTTTCAATCTAACTTAGATACCTACGGCGGCAATTCGGGTTCCGCGGTATTTAATGCTTTAACGAATGAAGTTGTGGGAATTTTGGTGCGCGGAGCTTCTGATTTTTCTTATGATAGAACCAGACAATGTATGGCGAGTGCTCTTTGCCCGGTTGACGGCTGTCGCGGGGAAGATGTCACGAATATTTCCTATATCATCGAAGCATTAAATCAGTAGTTTTTAAAATATCCACTTTTGCAAAAAAGCCCAAGGAACTCTTGGGCTTTTTCTTTTTCTCCTAACGAGCTTTTTCTTTCGAGGATTTTTTGTGCATAAGCGCACCACTTTCCACACAGGTGGTGCTGTCGTATGCATGGGAAAGCTCCTCCAGGACCTGGGGTTCCGGAGGAGTTAAAAGTGTTATTTAGATCGTAGCATGCACTCGATGAGTGTCGTCCATGTCTTCCAAATAGCTTAGGAATTCTTGGACTTCTTTTGTTTGTGCGTCATTCAGTTCGGTGATGTTTTTCGCTTTATAGGACAACTCGCTGGTCGTCACTTTCCAGCCACGTTTTGTTAAAGCATCGCGAACAGCGTCGAGGTCATCAGCATTTGTGAAGAACTCGAATGCCCCATCTTCGGCAGGAAATACTTCGTTTGCTCCTGCCTCGATCGCTTCTTCGTCTGGATCAAACTTTCCGTCTTTTGTGCCTTCGATTAAACCAACACGTTCAAACATCCAAGCCACAGATCCGACCTCGCCCATATTGCCTTCATGAGATTTAAAAGCGTGGCGCATGTCGGGGGCTGTTCTGTGTTTGTTGTCTGTTTGGCATTCTACGATAACGCCCACGCCGTGGGGGCCGTAGCCTTCATAAGTGATTTCTTCGATGATTTTACCATCGTCCAAAAGGCCTGCGCCTTTTTTAATGGCGCGTTCGATCGTATCATTCGGGCAAGAGACTTTCTTTGCCGCATCGATCGCTAAACGCAAACGGGAGTTCGCCGCGGGGTCAGGACCACCAGCTTTTGCAGAGACTGCGATCTCGCGCGCAAGTTTGGTGAAGATTTGACCTTTTTGCTGGGATTTTTCAATTTTCCCGGCCGTTTTCCATGATTTTCCCATTGGGACTCCCTTTTGTGTCAGGGAGTTATTGCATCAAATTAGGAAATCTTTGGCAAGAAAAGGAGCACGATGTAAAAGGCCTTATGTTCAGTTTTTCCACCCCCGAGATCTGGGATAAGATTCAAAATATCGAAAAATCCTGCGAAAATGCCCTTAAATTGACGCAGCCCTTTCTCGTGCCTGAAGAACCAGCACGGGACGTTGAAGTTTTGCATCCAAAACTCCACCCCGCTAAAAAGGGCTTTTCAACCGTCGAAGGTCAGGCGCGCATGCTGCATGATTTGGCGAGCATTGAACTGCAAGCCATGGAGTTGGGCCTGCGGACTTTGGTGGAATACCCGGATGCGCCGCAAGGGTTTCGTGAAGAACTAATGGCCGTCACGGTCTCTGAAGCCCAGCATTTGCGCATGTGTGTGGAAGGTATCCATGAACTTGGATTTAAGTGGGGCGATTGGCCTGTGCACCTGGCTTTATGGCGCGCGGTGAGTGTGGAAGACACGCTTTTAGATCGAATTCTGATTGTGCATCGTTATTTAGAAGGCAGTGGTCTTGATGCTGGCGACACCTTGATCCGTCGCTTAGAAGGCACCACCGGTAAAGAGTCGATCCAAAAAATCGTCAAACAAATTAACTATGAAGAAATCGGCCACGTGGATTTTGGTTCTCGTTGGTACCGCAAAATATGTCGCAATGAAAAATTAGATGCCTCGAGCGATTTCCCGGCGCGTATGGATTCCTTACGTCAGCGTTTGCCGAAACGCGTGGAACCTTTAAATAAAGATCTGCGTATGAAAGCCGGTTTTACCGAGGAAGAAATTGCGTACTATGAACGCTTGCGTATGGACTTTATCAAACCACAGTCTGAAATTATAAAGCCTTAAAAATCCCGCAAATAAGAAATCGCGATGGATGCGTAGCTGCTAAATTCGCTGCGCTCTTCAAACTCTGGCGATACCGTGACAAAGCGCCAAGTAAAGCTCCAGTTCGTGATTTGCACGGCGTACCCGAATTCTGTTTCTAATGTGAACGGATATTTTTTAACACGATGACTGTCGCGAAATGTATTTCCATCTAAAAAAATATTTCGTGCAATGGCGTTTCCTTTGATTCCCGCAAAGCCGTAAGCCCGCCAATTATCAGCAGATAAAATCGTTTTGTTTTCTACAATAGCTTCGGTGTTTGGTGAAGATAACGTGGCCGGACCAAAATCGTCGGGAAGATTCCATCCAGCGCGCAACATCATACCTGTGTGCGCAGAAATTAAGACGTTCCCGAAGTTCCCACCATAAGACGGAATCACATCTAAATACCGTCCCCATTTTTCATCGTTTAGTTGAAAGAAGCGCAGCTTCTGTGTGTAACCTAGTTGAAGCGTTGGCTCGCTAGCAAGTTCGTGGGCCCAACCTTCTGCAGTGGGGATATCGATAAGGCGGTGGAAATCATTTTGAATTTTCTCGCCCAGGGCTCCAGCGCCGACAAGGCCAATATCTAATTCTAAAAAATGACTGTGGGTCGGAGTTTTAAAGTTCGCCGTCAAGCCTAGGTACAACCATGCGGCATAGGGGCGATCATCAGGAATAAACTCTTTTTTATCTGTGTCTTTGGGGGTGTAAATTTGGTGCGCCAAAGAAATACCAAAGTTTGTGGTCGATTTTTTAAATTCGTTTCTTAAAGTCTCAGACCAATCCGTCCAAGAAGAAACCCAGCTGGGCACTTGGTCTTCAGCATACACATAAGAAAAGCGCACGCCGTTTGAATAGCCATCATCTGAGTTCGGGCCACCCATGCGACGTGTGTCGTTCTCAAGATAAAAAGTAAAGGATTCGCCTCGTGGGGGTAAATCTTTCGTGGGTTCCAAAGTTTGCGCTGATAAGTTTTGCGCAAAAATAAAAAGACAAAGGACAAAAAGAAGTTTCAATCCAAGGCCTCGTCGTCTTCCAGAAAGCGCCATTGCCCTTCAGGAAGTTTTCCTAATGTCAGCTTGCCAATGCGTACACGTTTAAGTCCGGTCACTTTAAGGCCGACAAGTTCGCACATGCGACGGATCTGACGCTTTTTTCCTTCTCTTAAAATGAAACGCAATTGGTCTTTATTTAGCCAGTCCACTTTGGCAGGTTTTAAGGCTTTGCCATCTAAAGACAGACCGTGATTCAAAAGCTTTAACTTATCGTCGGGCAATGATCCCTGCACGCGCACAAGATATTCTTTTTCTAACTTTGTTTCTTCGCCAATGATCTTTTTCGCGATGCGACCGTCTTGGGTGAATAACAAAAGTCCTTGCGAATCGATATCCAAACGTCCCGCCACCGCCAAGCCTTCAAAGTGCTCGGGGCGTAGGCGCTGTTTCGAATCGCCAAATTGATTTTCAGGGGTGATAAGCTTTACCGCCGGCTGATAGGGAGGTTCAGGTTGTGCGGAAACCCAACCTACAGGTTTATTCAGAATGATCGTTACTAAGCGCTTCTGTTGCTTCAAGGCTTGTGATTCCAAAGTGATTTTGACTTTAGGGTCCACTTTGGTGCCTAGTTGATCTATTTTTATGCCGTCGACTAACACTAGGCCGCGTGCAATGTATTCGTCAGCTTCACGGCGCGAGCAAATCCCGCGCTCAGCCATCAATTTTGAAAGTCTGACTTTTTCATCGCTCATAGGTGAATCTCCGTCCACAAATTGTCCATCTCATAAAGCCGAATATAAGAAATTTCACTTTCCGTATAGTAAGCTTTTAGCTTATCTAAAAAATACAAAGCGATGTTCTCAGTCGTAGGAACGGTGTTTTTAAACTCAGGGATCACAAAGTTCAAGTGTTCATGATCTAAACGCGTGGTTAACTGGGTCAATGTTGTCAGATATTCATTCTTACGTGATAGATCTTCAAGATGAAGCTTAAAGCCGACCTCTAAAGTGTAATTATGGCCATGGCCATAGGGGGTGTAACAACGTCCGAAGGTGTTTTCGTTCGTGGTTTGATCCCAGGCGGGTTGATTATAAAAATGGGCACTGCTGAAAGTGCTTTTTAGCGCTAGAATCATTTTAAGTTTATCCCGCCATCAACGGATAAAATGGCCCCTGTTGTCCAACCCGAAAGGTCAGATCCTAAAAAGTAAGCGGCTTTGGCCACATCTTCGGCAGATCCAATTCGGCCCAACGGCTGCAGATTTCTTAAGCTGTCTAAGACTTTGGCTTTTTCATTTTCTGCTAAGCCATGGAACTGATGAATTGGAGTATCAATAATACCTGGGCACACACAGTTGGCGCGAATTTGAAAGGCACCCCCCTCAAGGGCTAAACTCTGGGTCCAATTAATCATCGCAGCTTTACTTGCAGAATATGCCGAGGTGGAGCCGGTAGGGCGCAAACCCAAAGTCGACGCAATGTTAACGATGCTGCCAAGGCCCTGTTCTTTAAAGTAAGGAAAAAAGGCGCGCACGATGCGCACGGGCACCATTAAGTTCACTTCCATTTGACGGGCCCAAACGTCGTCCAGGCCTCCCTCTATGGAGTGGGTTTCATAGATTCCGGCATTATTGACGACCACTTCGATGCGATGAATTTTTGTCGTCAGCATTTCCTCAAGACGTTTATTGAGGGCTGGAGTGTCGGTCACATCACAAGACATCAGCGAGGCTCCGTTGCGACACTTCAAGGCGACTTCTTGCAGGCGCTCTTTATTGCGACCCATCAGATAAACGAAATAGCCGTTTTTAGCATATTCTTTCGCAGTGGCAGCGCCAATTCCGCTGCTGGCTCCAGTAATTAGGGCGGCTTTTTTCATCGCAGAAGGTCCTCTCTGGGGTTAACTGGACTTATGCTAGCAAAAGTCAGCTCCGAAGAGAAGGTATGTCGATGCGCGAAGCGTTTTTCGTAGGTCTAAAATTCTTCTTTGTGGGGTTTATCCTGCTCACTGCCTTTTGGGGGCAACTGCCATAGATCATAGGCATTTCAAATATAAAAAGACCGGATGGGAGTCCGGTCTTTAAACGGTAGAAATCTAAATAGGAACGAAACTCTAAGCGGCTTTTTTCTTTGCAGCCGTATAGTGGTAGTATTTTTTATCAAAGTCCAAGGCCTTAGCGCCTTCTTTTGTGATCAGACCAGCTTTGAACCAGTCAAAATGTTCTGCACAGAAACCGGCTTTTTCAGATTTCTTTTTGCAGCCTTCGCCACAACAGCGTGCGGACTCTAAGGAAACTACGTTGTTAGGAATTTGCTTTTCGAATTTTTTGTCAGCCATTATGATGACCTCCAGTTGTAATCTTAAGCTGGTTAAATGTCTTAAGACATAAGACTTATCGGAGGTCATTAAACGGACTTTAGTACTTTAAGTAAAAGTCCTAGAAGTTCTCATAAATTCCCAATTTGAAACAATGCTTCCTGGTCTTAAGTTGGGCGTATATAGAAATACGAGATTGTACTTTATGCCGTTAGAAATACACTTAGCGCAAGGGGGAATTATGAAAATTCTATTAGCAAGTTGTGCGTTTTTAATCTTCCAATTCGCGGGGGCCCAAGAACCCCGACCTCCAGGTTTTCCGCAAATAGGTGCTGAGGGGCGTCTGTTGACCCTTAAAGTCGTGCCTGGTGAAAGCACAGTGAAGTTATTTTTTGCCGGCAAGGAAGCGGCTCGCGCTGATTTTAATAAGAATCATAAGCTAGTGTCTGTGACTTTGAGCAAAGAGGGTAAGAAAGAAACTCTGCAGTTTCGTAACGTTGGTGATGCTTACGAAATCACCGAACCAGCTAAGTTTTCTAAGCCGTATTCTTTAGAAATTAAGTCGGAAGTGCGTGGTAACGTCGAACAACTGAAAGTGGATATTCCCATTAAAAATCCCTAGGCGGGAAGGGTTTTA
>JABWCO010000034.1 GCA_013360185.1 Bdellovibrio sp. | reverse complement strand
GCAGCAGTCTCAAACAAACTTGCAGCAAACTCGAGCTGAAGTCGGCGTGATCTCCATGGAAAAACAAGAACTGGCCGATCGCCAAAAAGAGCTTGAAAGGGTTGCCGAGTTAAACAAAAAAGCCGCAGAAATGCGCCAGCAATTTAAACCCAATGAAGCAGAAGTTTATACCGAGTCGGGTAAGTTGATGGTGCGCCTTAAAGGTCTGCAGTTTCCAAGTAACCAAGCAACCTTAGGACCTAAAAACCAAGCTCTTCTTAAAAAAGTTGACGCAGCTTTAGGAAATTTAGCCGCGTCAAAAATCACGATTGAAGGCCACACCGATGCGACCGGCAATGCGGAACGTAATACGATTTTATCGGAACAACGCGCGCAAGCCGTTGAAAAGTATTTAATGAAAAATGGCACCGTCGCCAAAGGACAGCTTGAGTCCGTGGGGATGGGACCTAACAAACCCATCAGCGACAACGACACAGCCCGTGGACGTGCTGAAAATCGTCGCATCGATATGGTTATTGAAATGGAGTGACCTATGACCACACATATCCCAGGAAATAAATGGCGAGAAGTTCGCCAAGAACTTTTAAGCAAATGGCAGGAGCTAACCGAAAAAGACGTCGATCGAACACGCGGCAACGTCCAATCGATCGTAGATCTTTTAGAAAATAAAGTCGGCATGGCCATCGAAGATGCCAGCGAAAGGTTCGCGGAAATCGCTTCGCGGTATCATCTATATGATGAACCCGAGGAAGTTCCGCAAGATATGAGCAAAGAAAAAAAAGAACGTGTCCTTGAGCTAAATCCAAAAAAACCGGCTAATCGGGATCGCAAACCGAAAGACGCTTTTAGAGCTTAATCCACGGCCCTGCTCACCCTTAATTAAGGGCTTTGCCAAAAAAGGCAGAGCCCTTGCCTTCATCTTCCCTTTCCGGCATGCTTGCCTCATGACACTCACACAACTTGAATACATCCTTGCTGTTGCCGACACCGGAAGTTTTAGCCACGCGGCACGCCAGTGCCACTTCCATTGGAGAAGAAATTTTGCTCCAAGCGCGTCTGGTAGTTAAGGGTTCACAGCACTTAAAAGAAATTGTCGACGACGGCAAAGGCTCGATGCGCGGAGAATTACGCATTGGCATTATTCCCACTTTGGCACCCTATTTATTGCCGCTGTTCTTAAAGAAAATGAAAGGCGTTAATAAAAATTTGCATCTGACATTCGAAGAGCTGCAAACGGAAGTAATGGTCGAAAGAATTCGTTCCCACAGTTTGGATCTGGGCATTGTGGTCACGCCGATTGATGATCTGAATATTGCAAATCATGTTCTTTTTTACGAGCCGTTTTTAGGCTACTTTGCCAAAGGCCATCCGTTGTTAAACAAAAAATTCATCGATGAAAAAGACCTTTCCGCTGATGACGTTTTACTGTTAAATGAGGGGCATTGCTTTCGCGCACAAAGTCTTTCGCTGTGCCGTAATCGCAAACAGATCTTGTCGTCAGACAAAACTTTTAGTTTTGAAAGTGGCAGTTTAGAAACCCTTAAAAAATTGGTGGATCAAGGCGAAAGCTTCACTCTTTTACCTTGGCTTGCAACCTATGATGTCGCCGACAAAAAGCGTTTACGACCTTTTTCAGATCCCGTACCGACACGCGAAGTCAGTCTCATTCATGGACCGCACTTTCAGCGCAAAGCCCTGCTAAAAGCTCTTATTGAAAACATAAAGAGAAACCTCCCCGACGGGGTCAGCTCAAATCGAGATAAAAACCAGCTAAAAATCAACAATCCACTAGGGAACATCAAGTAGCTATCAAATAGCTTTCATTTATTTCTCATGTGTAATTATAGATATTATCTATACTAGACATTGAAAAAGACAAATATTCACCCGGGCCTGTTCGTTATATTCTAGTGATAACTTACAGGAGGTCCTTTTATGGGAACACCCACACAACACTCAAAAGAATCAGCTCAAGTCAGTCGTTCACTGAATGCTGTTAAAACCCAAGCCACGGATACAGTCAGCTCTGTAGCCGACCTAAAAACGACCTTAGCCGATGAATATCTTTTGCTTTTAAAAACACAGAACTATCACTGGAATATCGAAGGACCTTTGTTCTTTTCTTTGCATAAACTTTTCGAAGAACAATATAAGCAGTTGGCAGAATATGTAGACCGCGCTGCCGAAGTTATAAGGGCCATGCGCACCAAAGCGCCGGGCTCTTTTAAAGAGTTCAACGATTTGTCCTCTATTCAAGAAGCCCTGGCAGACAAGGCCAGTAGCCACCAAATTATTGAAACTTTAAGCCAGGATCACACCAACATGGCCATCGCTTTAAAAGCACGCTTAGAGGATGCCGAAGATGCGGAAGAAACCAGTGCCGTGGTTCTGTATGAAGACTTAATTCAGTTCCATGAAAAAGCGGCGTGGATGATACGCAGTCATAGATCTTAGGTGAAGGTAAAGTGTATAAGGGAGCATCTAATGGGCAGCATAGTCATGGGTCTTATCGCAGGTTTAGTCACCGGACTTTCGACAATGATCGGTGCCTTGCCTGTTCTAAAAAAAAACCACCACGGGTTGGAATCCTTGGCGCAGTTTAAATTTAGATTTTGCCATTGGCATGATGCTGGCGGCTGCGGCCTTTAACTTAATTGCACCCGCCTATGCGGACTCGACCTCTGGGACTTTAACTGTGTCGCTGGCGTTAGCCCTAGGGGTAATATCTATTTACGGCATCAGTCATCTGATTCACAGTTTTTCACCCAACCAAGCGAACCATCACCGCCGAGCATGGCTGTTTGTGACCGCGATGATGTTGCACAATTTGCCAGAGGGCTTAGCCTCTGGCGCGGCCTTAAGCTCACAAACACTGTCCATGACCAACGGTTGGACAGTTGTCGGGGCCATTGTAATTCAAAACTTCCCCGAAGGTTTAGCCACTGCAGCGGCATTTTTGTCGATAGGTCTTTCGCGCAAAGCCGCCTTCTCTGGTGCCTGCCTGACGGGTGTTATGGAAATTCTTGGCGGCGCCGCCGGCGGCGTGTTCGCCACTATCACCTCGGCAAGCTTACCCTATATTTTAGCTTTCGCCGGGGGGGCCATGATCAGCGTGACCCTTGAGGAAATTTTCGCAAAGATGCGCGAATCAAAAATGAAATATCTGATGCAAAAAGAATTTGTTCTTGGCGCCATGAGCGTGGTGGTCATGAACTGGATTATCGCATAGACAAGAGCCGGGGAAAGACATTACGCTATTGTCATGACATTAACATCACTTCAGACATTAGCGTTGGCAGCCCTGGTTGTTTATTTCGGTCGTTTTCTAAAAAAGAAAATCTCTATAATTGATAAATACAATCTGCCCTCCCCAGTTATTGGGGGTTTTCTCTTAGCGTTTCTTTTGGCCATTCTTAAGTCTTACGATGTTTTCCAAATCACCTTCACCAAAGCTTTTGAAGAAACTTTGATGATCGCCTTTTTTGCCTCGATCGGTTATTCGGCCTCTTTTAAGTTGCTCAAAGAAGGCGGTCGCACGGTCGTCTTTTTTTTACTGCTGACAGTAGGCGGTTTACTTTTACAAATTATCGCCGGCATTGTGGCTGCAAATGCGATGGGCTTGCATCCTTTAATGGGTGTGTTAACTGGTGCCGTTTCTTTGACCGGGGGCCCAGGAACAGCCTTGGCTTTTGGTCCCGTGATTGAAGCCGCCGGCGTGGATGGAGCCTCCGCAATTGGCTTAACCACAGCCATGGGGGGAATTGTTTTGGGCGGCCTTATCGGAACACCTCTGGCAACGTATCTGATCCACAAAAAAAGATTAAAGGAATACGATCACTCTTTACAGATGCAAGTGGATACGATGCCCCTGCTAAAATCGAAAGTCGGCAGCGACTTACTTTACCATTTTTTAGCATTCGCGCTTATTATGGGCCTCGGCACCACACTGAGCTCTTGGATTAACGGCCAAGGTGTCACTTTACCTATTTACATTGGATCGATGATCATTGCCGCAATCGTGCGTAACATCGAAGATGCTAAACCCGTCTTTAAAATTCAAGCAGACTGGGTCGAGGAAATTGGCTCGGTCGCTTTAACACTTTTTATTGCCACAGCGATCATGTCATTGCGTTTAGATGAATTAAAAAATGCCGCCTTACCTATTTTGATTTTTTTAGGTCTGCAATCCGTCTTGGTTATCATCACAGCCCTGGGGCCCGCGTTCTGGGTTGCCGGAAAAGATTACGAAGGCGCGATTATAAGTGCCGGCTATGTGGGGTTTATGATGGGCACTTCCGCCAATGCGATGGCGAACATGTCTTCGCTTTCGCAAAAGTACGGAGCCGCCCCGAAGGCTTTTTTAGTCGTGCCTTTAGTGGGCTCGTGTTTCATCGATTTCATCAACGCAGGTTTGGTCACTTTCTGTATCAACTATTTCAGATAGCACGAAAATATTTGCGCACAGTTGGTGCCCTTAGCCCGTTGTTTTTAAACCCAACCTACGAAGTCTGGATTTAACACGGGTCAACTGGATCATGGCCAATCCACCAAACAGACAGAAAATGGCCATGGATGGCAGCCAGGCATCCCAACCGTACCAATCAATCATACGCCCTACAAATGGCAACGCAATCGCAGCCCCATAGTATTGAAAAGAATCAATCACCCCTGCGGCAAATCCTGCCATCTTTTTGCCTCCGATATCCATGGGTGCTGCAGATCCAATAATCGAGTGCGTGGCATTCACCGGCAACGCCACCATCAGAAGCAACAAACCACTTAGAAGCAAAGACCCCGAAAACCAATGAAGAATCAAACCGCCACCAAGCATCACGGCAGCCGCGGAAAAATAAAGCTTTGCCGCCACAGGTCCACGATGTCCTGAAAAAACCTTGTCAGAAATCCAGCCCGCGACAAATGAGCCCACAACGCCGACAAAGGGCATCAATGTAAAAATCCATTTTAAGGTGCCATCCCCCTGGGGATCGACCGCTAACTTTTCAACAAAGAACAAAGTGGCAAGTTGATCAACACTGTGGCGAGCCGCCCCGGTGCAAGCATAAGCCAATGCATAAAACCAGATTAACGGATGGTTGAAGATAGTTTTGAAACTTTCTTTTAAGGGAACTCGGACGCCATTGGTATCATCCACCTCATCCACGATCACTTGAGGATCGTAGCCGGCAAGCTCTGGGGACTCTTTCACCAATAGGGCCGTAAAGATCATTAATGTCGCCACAATCAAAGGTGGCACGCGAAATAACCATTGCCACTCGTTTTCAGCCACAATGTAAATACCAATAGTAAAGCCCGTCAACAATAGCGGCGACAGATGGGCGGAAATCACTTGTCCCAACTGCACCATAAAACCAAACACACCGGCGAAAACGCCCC
The DNA here is from genome assembly GCA_013360185.1 of Bdellovibrio sp. Classification (GTDB taxonomy): domain Bacteria; phylum Bdellovibrionota; class Bdellovibrionia; order Bdellovibrionales; family Bdellovibrionaceae; genus Bdellovibrio. The sequence goes on along the minus strand of JABWCO010000034.1, from coordinate 23,311 downwards.
GCTCAGAACGCTTAAACCAGGCCGCATTAATTTTGATCATGCCCGGCGCGCCCCACGACTGAAAATATCCATTCAAAAGCAAAATACTGCTAAAGGTTGTGAAAGAGGAAATGATGGGACTAAAACCACAAATCAGATTCACCACACAGGTACCCACGCCCCCGATCAGCATGGCGTTCTTGCCACCGATTCGATCCGTAAGAAGTCCGTTGATCAATTGCCCCGTACCATACGCAAAACTAAACGCCGCCCACAGGGCTGAAATGTCAGACTTGCTAAAGTGAAACTCCGTCACCAAAAACGGAGTTGCGGCGCGGAAGTTGTAACGCGCAATATAGTAGGCACTGTACATCAACCCTAAGACCAACCAATTTTGTGTTCTTCGCTTTCGAAACCCCTCGGGGTAAGGTTGCTGCATGTGAATTCCTTTAAACGCTAGGTATGGCTAAGCTCCCCCGGACGGTGCCAGAGTCTCCGACAGAATTGTATGATCCAGGTTATGATTGCATAAAAATGATGAGTTTCTATTAAACTCCCCAGGCCGCCTGATGCCCGCTAAAAACGTCCATTGTCGAAAGAGTAGGCACTGGTTTTCGCGTATTGTGTATTGCAGACGGAATCTAATTTGCAAGAAGTTGGCGCGGAGGCCTCATGCGATTCTTTTTGCTATTACTTCTCAGTTTTGCGACATTTTCTCAGATCATCGCGATACCCGCGGCTGAGGCTTGTTCGTGCATCGCCGATCCTTACTCCAAGCAATACGTGTACTATACGAAAACATGGTACGGGACCAAAAGAAAATGGTCTTGCCTGTACACCTGCCAGGATTCTCAACAAAAACAAACTCAGATTCGTGGGACCTCAGAAGATTGGTATATCAGCGACCGAGGCTTAGAGAGCATCTGCGACGGACTTTACTATGAAAATCGTTACAACACAGCCGTAAACAGTTTCGTTTGGACTTTCGCGGAAGCTCGTTATTTTGACCCCGCGGAGGCAACATCGGTGGAAGTCAAAGAGTGGGAAAAGGTTTACTGTCGCTAGTTTTTTGACTGATTTTCTAGAGCGGTGGTAGCTACTGCTCCCCCTGATTACGCATATGATCCGCCAAATTCAACAAAGCATTTAACAAATCTGAGCGCAAAGGATCTTTGATGCCTAAATCTTCAAAGGACCGCACCATGCAGATCATCCATTGATCGCGCTCTGACTTGCCAATTTTAAATGGCATGTGCCGAGCGCGCATGCGCGGGTGACCAAAAGTTTCTTGAAATAAATTAGGTCCGCCCAACCAGCCAGACAAAAACATAAAAAGTTTTTTTTCCGAACTTTCTAAGCTTTCGGGATGCATTTCGCGCACGCCGCGAGCTTCAGGAAGCGTGTCCATCACTTGATAAAATCTGTTTACGAGCTTGCGTAAACTTTCTTCGCCACCAAGCCGTTCGTAAGGAGTACTCATCCTAAAATCTCCCGTCCCTTTCTTTCGAGTTCTTCACGCAGTTCTGGTGCGGCAATTGCGACCAACGCCTGCATGCGATCTTTCAAAGTTTTACCGTGCAAATAAGCGACACCATATTCGGTAACCACATAGTGCACATGGGCTCTCGTTGTCGTAACCCCAGCGCCTTCTTTTAAGAAAGGTACGATTTTAGAAATACCTTTTGCAGATTTTGCGGGCAACGCGATAATCGGTTTTCCCCCCTCGGATAAAGCGGCCCCTCGCATGAAGTCCATTTGTCCGCCGATACCTGAATAGATGCGACTGCCAATCGAATCGGCACAGACTTGCCCGGTCAAATCAACTTCAATCGCACTGTTAATCGCAAGCACTTTGGGATTTTGCCGAATAATGTGAGAATCATTGGTGTAGGCAGCATCCATCATCACCACCATCGGATGGTCATCAATAAAATCATAAGTTTTGCGCGGTCCGATGGCGAAACTTGAAACTATTTTTCCGGCCATACGCCGCTTCAAACGGTTGCTGATCGCACCGCTGGCATATAAGTCCACCAATCCATCTGAAAACATTTCGGTGTGCACACCCAGATCTTTGTGAGAGCGCAAGGCCTTTAGGGCCGCATCCGGAATAGCACCAATACCCATTTGCAAAGTCGAACCATCTTCAATCAAGCTTGCGATGTTGCGGCCGATTTGCAATTCTGTTTCACTCAAAACCGGAGACTTCGCTAAGTAAAGCTCTTCGTCAACCTCGACCGCAAAGTGGATTTTTGAAAACTCTATCTGTGCATCACCCAACGATCGTGGTATGCGAGGATTGACCTGTGCGATCACAATTTTAGCATTGCGCACGGCAGAGATCGTCACATCCACCGAAGGTCCCAAACTGCACATACCATGTTTATCCGGTGGCGAAACTTGCACCAAAGCGATATCCAGAGGCACCGTACCGCGGTAAAAGAGATAGGGTATCTCACTTAAAAAGATCGGTACGAAGATCGAATTAACGTTGCCACGCGCGGCGCGAATATTTTTACCATTAAAGAAACTATGAATTTCAAAGCTCTCTGCCAACTCTGGATTTGCGTATGAGCAGTCCCCTTCGGTGTGGATCGAATATATTTTTACCTTACGCACGTCTGGAGCACGCGCAGTTAAAGCTCGAACCAACTGCTGCGGCGTCGCTGCCGCGGTTTGGATGAATACATGGTCTTCGGATTTTAAAATCCTTAACGCTTCGCTAGCGGAAACAAACTGTGGCATAGATCCCTCGATTTTGTGCGCCTATAGTGCCAGTCCCGTCGGTGTCGATCAACGAAATTGCGCGGGAATCGCCTGGCGATAAACGGCTTTCTCATGCCAAGCTTTGATTATCTCTTTATAACGTCCGGAATCTTGCAACCGTTTAAGCCCCTCGTTAAAGTCTTGCAGCAACTTTGGCCCTCGTTTGCACTTCTTGGAGATCGCTAAATGATAAGGAGACTCGTACAAGACCCGCGAGCTGTGCGTAAAGATCTCAGATTCATGACCATAGAGCTTATTTAATAAAAAATAGCCCACTTCTAAATCACTTGGCACCGTATCAATTCGCGCCGCCTTCAGCATATTAAAACTTTGCTCGTCCGAGGTTAGACGCAGAACTTTAAACAGACCTTCTCTTTCCGCTTTTATAAACTCATCTCCCATGCCACCAAAACCCCGGGTGGAGGCCATCGAATAGCCTTTAAGATCTGTCAACTTTTCCCAAGATAAAGGCTTCTTTTTAAGATGAAAAAAAACGTATCTTCCCACATAGATCGGGGAACTAAAGTAATAAAATGGTTCACGTTCCGCAAGGCGCGCAAAAGCCAAGGTTCCATCCCACTCACCTGATTTGGAAAGTTCCGTCGCACGGGCCCAAGGAAAAAAGTGAATGTCGACATCCACATCTTTAAGAGCGAAGGCTTCATTTGCAATCTGCGCAATCATGCCTTTTCTTTCCATTGTTTCAGATAAGTAAGGGGCCCACTCGCCGGTGGTAATACGTATGCGTTCTTTCGCCAAGGCAATGTTGCTTACAGCCCAAATAAGAAATGAAATGATCGCAATAAACTTCCGCATAGCACCTCACAAACAAGCCTAGCGCCATAATAAAGAAAAATCTATCGCCAACCCAAACTTTTACGCACTTTAACTAGCACCCTCGACGCTAGTTAAAACGAGACGTAAAAGTGTTGGGTTGTTGCCCAGCACTTTTACGTCTCGTTTAAGATAGCAAAGCCTGCATTAAAGACGAGCCCCCCCGTCCACACAGAAATGCGCGCGGGTGCGCCCGTCTTAAATGGAGCCGCAAATAATATTACCCGGGTGATATTGACTTTTAATAATATCCGGGTAATATTGTTTTAAACGAGAGGTTTCATTTATGCGCCACGCCGCCGCCCTTGCCAGTACGCCCTTTACAAAGTATCAAAAGTTCATTATCGCGCTTTTGGTTTTTCTGCAGTTCACGATCATTTTGGATTTTATGATTCTTTCACCCCTTGGCGCGATTTTAATGCCCGCCCTCGACGTGACCACCGCGCAATTTGGGGCCGTGGTTTCAGGCTATGCCATCAGTGCGGCGTTGTCGGGATTTTTAACTGCAGGGTTTGCTGATAAGTATGATCGAAAAAAGCTTTTGTTATTCTTTTACGGCGGCTTTGTCTTAGGAACTTTATTCTGTGGACTGGCACCAAACTTTGAGCTCCTGCTTGCCGCACGTATCGTCACCGGCCTTTTTGGCGGTGTAATTGGCTCTATTGTCTTCGCTATCTTAACAGACTTGTTTCCTTTACAACAACGCGGCCGAGTGATGGGTTTTCTGCAAACTGCTTTTGCCGCCAGTCAGGTCTTGGGTTTACCGGCAGGTTTATACTTTTCAACATTGTGGGGCTGGCATGCGCCATTTCTGATGATCGTATTAGTCAGTCTTTTCGCTGGCTTTTTTATCCTGTACTATATGAAGCCCATCACTGGACACCTGGCTTTACAAACCGATAAAAAAGCTTATCAACACTTACTGCACACACTTATCGTGCCTCGCTATCTTTTGGCGTTTACAGCAACAGCTTTTCTATCCATCGGCGGCTATATGATGATGCCATTTGCTAGCGCCTTCACCGTCAACAATCTAGGCATCGCGCAAGAAAAGTTGCCGATCATATATTTGATCACAGGTGTGGCTTCCATCTTCATTGGTCCTTTGGTAGGAAAAGCCAGTGACAGATTTGGCAAGTATCCGATGTTTATCTTTGGCTCGCTGCTTAGCATGGTCATGGTCATTTACTATTCTCACCTTGGCGTTTCTTCATTAACGACTGTGATCATCGTCAACACGGCAATGTTTGTGGGAATTTTTTCGCGTATGATTCCTTCACAGGCATTGATGTCAGCCATTCCTTCCGCAGCCAACCGTGGTGCTTTTATGTCCGTCGGCGCATCGATGCAACAACTGGCGGGAGGAGTCGGCTCACTTATCGCCGGAGCTATCGTCGTGCAAGAAAGTAAGAGTGCTCCGATTCAACACTTTGAAGTGATTGGCTATGTCATGTGCGGGCTGACCTTAACTACTTTATTTATGATGTACTTTATTAATCGCAGCATTCAAGAATCTCCCTCTGTTTAAAGGAGAAATTTATGGAGCCTAAAATGGATCACAACTATACAGCCTTTGCTGACAACAAAAAAATTGCTAGCGGCCATGTTTTGGATGTCGCCGCCAAAGTAAAAAAATATTTGATGAAGGAAAGCAAGTCCCAGGTTTTGATTTTTGATGACGACAACAGTGCTCAGATTGAAATTGATTTTCGCGGCACGCCCGAAAGTGTCCTGCGTCGCCTGGAGACCTCCCTTGCTGCCAGCGAGGACCCCGCAAAAAAAATAGGCCCCGGCCGACCCAAACTGGGCGTAACCGCCAAAGAGATAACCCTTCTGCCTGATCACTGGGAATGGCTAGCCCGTCAACCCGGGGGAGCCTCGGTGACACTGCGTAAGCTCGTAGAAGATGCAAAAAAGAAAAATCTTGGCAAAGATCTAATTCGCCAAGCCCAAGAGGCTGCATACAAGTTCATGACGGTTATGGCCGGAGATTTACCTTTATACGAAGAAGCTCTGCGCGCGCTGTATGCCAGTGACGCTAAGAAATTTGAAAAGATGATTTCTGCCTGGCCTAAAGATATCCAAGAGCACACTTGGCGCTTGGCCAAAGCGGCTTTGACAAAATAGGCAGAACACCCACATTAAAAAATTAGGCCCGGCTTTTCTAATGCAAAGAATCCAAGGCCGTGCGCGTATCCTTATGCAAAGATCCCAAGCCTCCTTGGCGGGCCTTTAATACCATGCGCTCGTCATCGATTTCTCTTTGCGTGCGAAAGCCCAGCCTTCTTAAGACCGGCAAGGGAGGACACCATCCTTGAAGCGAATGTTGGAGCAGAAATCCCGCAATCGTCGCCGTTGCGACAAGCCACTTTTTATCCCCCGCCAAAGCCAGCCCCAAAGTGGCCAACGTCGCAAGGGCGGCATTGGCCTCAATCGCTCTTTCAACATCCCATTCAGCTTCAATTTCTTTGAGGCGCTGTTCAATTTTTTCGCCATCAAAACCAATTTCATTAAGTCGGTCGATAGTTTTCTGAAAGATCTTTTCATTCACATACTGAGTGGTATTGAGAGGAACACGTTCGCCCGTCGTCGGGATCGAGAAGGTTTTTAAATAATCCATAAGACCCTCCTTTACTTGATTTAGTCTAGCTTGAATCAAAGGGATGGCCTTCAAAAATTGTCGGATTGTTTCATTAGTCAGAAGAACGCTCTGTTAATTAGCAAAGAACGCAGGCGGGTTTTTTTGTCAAAGGCACATTTATAAACCCATGCTCCGAACAACATCTTCGCTTTCGTTCAGAACGCGGGAGGAAGTCACAGGCCAACTCATAAAGTAACCAAAGGCTCTGAGCTGATTGGTGCGCAACGGTCCATTTTGGGGGGACTTTTCCGCCCAGTCCCACTGCGGAAAATTTAGTTTTCCCCAGCGATGAATACTGTCGGCCATGTGGCAACTGGCACAATCCAACGTGCCCGGATTGTGCTTGGCAGGACTTTCGTATTCTTGGGCTTTCACAATCACTGCGCGCACTTGCTCTTCATTGTACGTGCGTTTGAAGGTGAAAGAGTCCTCTAGGAATTCGCCAACCTCGGCATCAACTTCGGGTGCTGGCATCAGGCCGCCAGTAAAGCCTTTATTTGCAGACGAAGACGAGATCACACCTTGAGACATTTTATTAAAAAATCTAGGGATCTGCATCGGGATGACTTCGCCATTGACGATATCAAAGCCAGCAAAGATCCACATTTGTTCGCCGCCCATCACGTTCATCGTGGTCATGCGAATTAAATTTTTCTCTCCACAGTAATGCAAAATCAAACGACGCAAGTTCTCCCAGTAGGGCCCCTGCCAACCCTCTTGCAGAATTTGCGGATGTATTTGCAACTCATCACTGGCTTTGCCATTGGCAACACGGAACCATTCCATTTTTATTTTTTGGAAAGTCACTTCATCAAATTCATAAAAGCTATGAACGGCGGCATCGCGGGCCTCAGGCTTTGCATTTTTAAACACAATTGGCTGCCACACCAAACGAATTTGTCGGCGGCACGGCTTGGGACCAACACCTTCAACAAAGCACGGATCCAATCTTAGCGCGATGACTCGAAGCTGATCCTTCCACACGACGGCATTTTCATGCTCTGGCACCAGCTCGTTCATTTTTTTATACGCTGGCAAATACAGCAAGGCCCCCTCGGGCCCCCGATCGTCGGGACGCAGTAAATTTGAAAAATCCACTGACTTTGGCAAGGGTAATAAAATGCTGACATCATTGAGACTGATCGCGCCACATGGACGGCTAGAGCTTAAAATAAAAAGCAAAATAAATAAGATGTGTTTCAAGCGCCCCTTGTTGCAGGGCGCCGGCACTATAGCAATAGGCTTTTTCGTTTTTTTTAATTTTGCAAATGAACTGAAAAACACCCGACTTCCTGCGTGTCGCCGGGTGGCAAAAGAATGATTCCTGGGTCGCGTGATCAGTTTAAATGGATAACGCTGGCCGTGTGGTCTTCAATCTCTTCAGGGAGTGCATCGCGAGCACTCAGCGCTTCAATTTCAAAAATCAAATCCTGCCCCGCCAACGGATGATTGCCATCAAGCTGCACCAAGCCATCCAGGATTTGTAAAACTTTATAGATTCGCGTCTGACCACTTTTTCCGCGCACAGAAACCATGTCACCGACTTTGGCTTCGCCAGAAAGTTTTTTCTTCGGAAACAATATCACTCGGGCAGGATCGTATAAACCATAGGCTTGTTCTGCCGGCAAAGCGATGGTGCGATGTTCACCCGCACTTAAATCCTTTAACCCCTGAGCCAAGCCCTTAAGGCCTACCCCATTGCCATCAGCGGCATTTAAGACGTCGCGATTATAGGTGAAGCTGATTACTTGGCCGGCTTTATTTTTCAAAACACACTTAAATGAAATTACTTGTATAGTCATAAGCCCCATAAGGACAGAGATCACCTCAATAAGATAGTCCTAATGCTATATCAGAAAACTATGTCAATTCACGACAAAGATCCGCGAATAATGAGAATGATTGCAGCCCAAGTCGCCCTCCGGCGATCTGACAAATGATTTTAAAATATTGAATTCGGCTATATCTAAAATTTGTTTTCTGTGTTCTTCTATCAGTACAAGTCGTTCACACAGTTCATTAGATGTCCTTTTGTCTTCTGCGAATGGCCCCTCAAGCTTTTCAAGGAGGCACACATGGGAAAAAAATTATACGTAGGTAACCTGTCTTTCAACGTTGATTCTGATCAATTAGTAAATACATTTGCTGAATTCGGCACTGTCGATTCTGCAAACGTAATTATGGATCGTGAAACAGGTCGTAGCAAAGGTTTTGCCTTTGTAGAAATGTCTTCAGAAAATGAAGCACAAACTGTTATTGAAAAATTAAATGGCATGGACCTTTCTGGTCGCGCTATGAATATTTCTGAAGCGAAACCACAAGAGCCTCGCACTGGTGGCGGCGGATCTCGTGGCGGTGGATACAATTCACGTCGTTCATACTAAATATCTTCTAAACGTTGTTGTTTGCAATCAGCCGACCCTCAAAAGTCGGCTTGTTGTTTTTGCTTGATAACTTTTGCAAAGGAAACTTATGGCTAAAGATGATTTACTGAAAATGGATGGTAAAGTGACCGACCTTTCTGGTGGTGGCCAATACTTTATCAATCTCGAAAATGGTATTGCTGTCACAGCTCGTCTGTGCGGTAAAATGAAAAGATTTAATATTAAAGTTGTTGTCGGCGACCGCGTCAGCGTCGGCGTTTCACCTTACGACCCATCGCATGGATTGATCTTACATCGGCACAAGATTTAATGACGGGAAAAGGTTTTTGCCGAAACATGAATCACGGCAAGTCCAACTCCCCCGTCGCATTTTGTCCCAGCTGCGGAGAAAAGTTCAGCTCTTCCGCATCTCTTGTCAAAAACTGCTCAGAAGAAAAACATCGTGAGCGCCGCAAGTCGGGCTCTAAATTCTGCGTAGATTGCGGTCGGAAGTTTTCTTAAGATTACTTCCGCGCAGACAGCCTAAAGGTCAAAGCCAACTTACCTTTTACTTCTTCTGAAGTCTCTTCAGCATCATCTCCAAGGGACAAAGCTTTGTGAAGGCGGATTGCAACAGATTGACCCCCACAAAAGCTGTGAAAAATAGCCAGTAAGAAGAATGGAAATAAGTTAACGCCAAACTAACTAGAATAAATGCGCCCGCAAAGGCGCGTATTTGATTTTCGATGGTCATTATTGATCCCCTTCTGATTGCATTTCTTTGTGAATAATACGCGCACGTGTTTTACCTACGAACCAGTAATAAAGAACTGGTACAGCAAAGCGACTTAAGATGGTGGCTGCGACTTCACCAAAGATCAAACTGACGGCCAATCCTTGGAAAATTGGATCTGCCAACATCACAGAACTTCCCACGACGACGGCAGCTGCCGTTAAAAGCATCGGCCTAAAGCGTAGCACCCCCGCACTGACCACGGCTTCTTTCAAAGCCATTCCCTGTGCTAATTGATGCTCGATAAAATCCACCAAGATGATAGAATTTCGTACGATAATTCCAGCCCCGGCAATGAACCCAATCATCGAGGTGGCCGTAAAATACGAACCCATCAACGCATGTCCGGGCAAAATACCGATCAAACTCAAAGGAATCGGCGTCATGATCACCAGAGGTACGGCGAAACTTCGGAACCAACCTAAGACCAAAATGTAAATAAGGATCATGACCACACCAAAGGCGCCGCCCAAATCACGGAAGACCTCGTAAGTGATAAACCACTCACCATCCCATTTCACAATGGGAGCATGAGTATTCCAAGGCACCTCCGCAGTTTGCAGAGGGTACTTAATTTGCGGCGCGAGCTTTAAAATTCCGTACACCGGAGCTTCCTCACTGCCTGATAACTCACTCATCACATAGGACACGGGCTTCAAGTTTTTTCGATGAAGAACTTCGCTTTGCACTTCTTGTGGGGCTTTCAACACTCGATCTGCTTGTACTGAACCGGACTCAAAGGACGGCACACTCAAACCTGCAAAAGGTTGCGCACCTGAGCGGGCTTTTTGCGAAAAGGAAAGATCCACGCTTACATCTTCCGGCGAATTCACATCCTGTAAACTGGTCACCGGAGTCTCTGAAAACACCAAACGTCCCAAGACCATCATCTCTGAAGCCTTTGTGCCAAATATGCCCCCTTGGGCCTGATTATATTCATAGACCTTGCGCGGACGTCCCGGTCGCAATGTCGTATCCAGATCAACGACACTTGGTTCGTTCGCAAAAATCTGTTCGATTTCTTTGGTCACTTGGGTACGAGATTTTTCATCGGGTCCATAAACCTCAGCCATCATTGTTGCCATGACCGGAGGACCTGGCGGAATCTCTAATACTTTAGTGAGCGCATTTTTTTCTTTGGCGAAATCGCGAATCAACGGGCGCAAACTTTCGATAATTTCGTGACTAGACACTTTACGCTTACCTTTTTCTGTCAGAACAATCTGCAAATCATTCTGATAGTCGGCACTGCGCGTGAAGGTGTGTTTGACCATGCCAGAGAACGAATACGGCGCGGCTTCTCCGGCAAAAACCTGCACGGCTTCCACTTCGGGATGTTTCAAGATTCTTTGCGCAAGATCCGTCGACCACTCTTTCCCCTGAAGCAAAGAGGTCGTCACCGGATAATCCACAAGAACCTGGAATTCCTGTTTATTGTCGAAGGGAAGCATTTTAACTTTTACGGATTTGAAGTACACCAAGCTGGATGCGGCAAGTAACAACACCACGGTGAAAGAAGCAAAGGTCAAAGCCGTTTTTTTGGTGTTAAGAAGAGCTTCCATGATTTTTTGATATAACAAATCTAACTTGCTGACTTTCGCGATCTTCCCATCTTCAGCTTCGTGCGGGTGGACTTTCAACAATTTCACCGCCGCCCATGGCGTCACAATGAACGCGACAAACAAAGAAAGAATCATCGCGAAACTTGCACCTACTGGGATCGGCGCCATGTAAGGCCCCATGAGTCCACGCACAAAAGCCATAGGCAGAATTGCCGCGATCACGGTAAAGGTCGCCAAAATTGTAGGATTTCCTACTTCAGAGACCGCTCGGATCGTGGCCTTAACTAAGCCATCTTTGTGATTCTCTTTAAGATGCCGTTCAATATTTTCCACCACGACAATGGCGTCATCCACCAGAATACCGATGGAAAATATCAATGCAAAAAGTGTCACACGATTAAGTGTGTAACCCATTAAATAATAGATTGCCAAAGTCAAAGCCAAGGTCACAGGAATGGCGATGGCGACAACCAAGGACGCCCGGATTCCCATAAACAAAGCAATCAAGACAGACACCGACAACGTCGCCAACAACAGATGCTCGATCAACTCGTTGGATTTGTCCTCGGCCGTTGAGCCATAGTCCCGCACCACCGTCATTTTAATATCAGCTTGAAATTCGACGGGACGTTCTTTTAAAAAGGTCTCAGCCCTTTGCAAAAGCTCTTTTGATAATGTCACGACATTAGTGCCTTTGCGTTTTGCAAAGACAATGGAAACGGCTTTTTCAGGAGCCTGGTTTTTTTCCAGTAAGACGGAACTTCGCATGAGCTCCTCTGGGCCATCCACGACTTGTGCGACGTCTTTGATCAAAACAACACGACCGGCTCTTTGACCAATCGCCAGATTGGCCACCTCGTTCGCCGTGCGCAGACGTCCACCGACTTCCACGTCGAAGACCTCTGTCTCGCTCCAATTTTTTCCGGCAGGAGCTAAAGCATCATTGGCCTTCATCGCCTGCATCAGGGCCATCAAAGAAACCCCCTGGGCCTGAAGCTTTGCAGGATCGGCAATGACTCTCACCGCTCTTTTTTGTCCACCTAATAGCTCCACTCGGGACAAATCCGGAGTGCTCGACAGCTCTCTTGCCAGTGGGGCCACGGCCGTTCTTAGTTGATACTCATTCAACTTTTGTGAAGTGAACGTCAACACCATGAAGGGCACATCATCAATCGAAAACGATTTTACCTGAGAAGGCAGGGCATTTTCTGGCAAGGATGCCTTGATGGTCATTAACTTGTGATGAATTTTGACAAGACTTGGCTCCATAGGTTCGCCAACTTTAAATCGAACCGTCACCAAACTTCCGTGGGCTTGACTGCTGGAATAAACGTATTCAACGCCATCCAAACCCCAAACCGCTCTTTCAATAGGCTCAGTGACTTTGCGCTCAATTTCTTTAGCAGAATATCCAGGCGCAGGAGTCATAATATCAATCATCGGAACCGAGATCTGCGGTTCTTCTTCTTTCGGAGTTAAATAAACCGCCATCAATCCAAAAAGAATACTCACGACCGCGATGACGGGGGTGAGTTTCGAATGAACGAAGGTTTGTCCGAGCCTGCCTGCAAAACCAAGTTTGTCTTTTTTCATAACTATTTCCCTTGTGCTTTATCCAGTGGAAGGTCAAAGCGAGCTTTTAAAACTTTTTGTGACGAAACATCCAAGAGCCCTTGATTCGCCTCGGTCTGAGTGACAATCAAATCCACGCGACGATTTAAGACCTCGACGAATTGCAGAGCATTGATAGACCCGTTCTTAAACAAGGACTCTGTCACTTGAGATTGTTCGACAAGAATCTTCTGACTTTCTTCTAAAAGACGAATATTGCCTTTGATCGAATCCGCGATCTGCGCCAAAGACGAGCTCTCTGCCTTTTCTTTTTGCGCGATGGCTTCCGTATACCGTTGGGCCGCCAGGGACCTCAGGCGGGCTTCTTTGTGCGCACCATAGTCCGACGGATTAAACAAGCTCCACTGCAAATAAAGACCCGCCGTATATCCATGGGCTGTGTCGCGACTGCCGCTAAAAACATAACTTTCCGCGAAGGCCCCGAATTGAGGAAGAAAGCGGGCTTTCTCCATTTCGGAAGCTTCTTGCGCCACCAAGGCTTTGGCTTTTAAAGATTGCACCTGGAAGGAGGGCTCTTGCGTTTGATTGTTTAAATAATTCTCTACAAAAGAAATGGTCTCTGCGAATTGCGGTGACCAATTAGATTCTGGATAACCCATCTCTTTTAAAGCTAAATAGCTGGCTCGGTTTTGGGCTTCATAACTGTCCAGCAAACCCTGAATACGATTTGCCAAAGACTTTAAACCCAAAAGTCCCGAATAACCCACCGGATTGGATTTGACACCCAGTTGATAATTTTTAAGAAGCCTATCGATCACATGTTTTAAACTTTGCAGTTTTTGTTTTTGCTGTTCAATCAATCCCAGGGAGCCGTATAATTTCGCCACCTGCGTGTACTGCCCTACTCTGGCACTTTGCGAATCGCTCACTGCCGATTCAGACAAATGTTTTTGCAAACCGTATTGAGAGCTTTTCATGCCCCCTTCATAAAGTGGCAAGGCTAGCCCCAGGGCCCCTCGCGTGAAAGTCTCGGTGCCTGGGGTGTTGATCGTATCTGGATTGAAGTCACTTTGGCGTAAAGATCTTTGTTCTAGGAGGCCAAAGAAAGATTGTCCAGGGGCATCTGTCTGGTATGACTTCGCATCCAGATATACCTTCGGCAACCAATGTCGTCCCGCACGGGCTTCGGCTTCGACGGCCGCATCAGACTGAAGCTCCGCCGCTTTCAACGCCGGCGAACTCTGAGAAATTGCGTCCCAAACTTTATGAAGCGGAACCTGTTCTGCCCGCGCGCCCCAGCTGAGCGCCAAGGTCTGAAAAAAGATAATAGGAATCCATTGAGCTAATTTGCCCATAACTATTGCCTCATTATTGTTAGTTATTTACTCTTACTTCTTTTCTTTCACACGGCAGGTGCTGATTCCGCACATGGCATAGGGAGGACACCACCCCATCAATCCAGTTGCCAAGGGGATGATTCCCAGCAAAAACCATAAATTAGCCGGCCCCACAAACGCCAGACTTACCAGAATCAGGCCCACTACTACTCGTACAACACGCTCAACAGAATGAATATTTTTTTTCACTATTTAACTCCCTTTTAATCTTTAACAACAAAATATGTTTTGAATGACAGCCATCAACTGAACCAGCCTCTTGTCCGCCACAGCATAGTACTGATACTTGCCCTGGCGCTCACTCGAAACCAACCCCTCTGCCTTCATTCTTCCTAAGAATTGAGAAAGCTGAGATTGTGAAACTGCACAAAGCCCTGTCAGCTCTGTCACCGTTTTGGGTCCCTGGGTCAGATGCCCCATAATCAAGAGTCTTTGAGGATGAGAAAGAGCTCGCAAAAGATCACTCACTTCTTGGCAAGCGCCCTCCATCTTCGCAACAGAGATTTTAGGTAATTGGGTGTTATTCAGTTTCTTCGCACTTTTCATATTAACATATTATGATATGTTAATATGAAAAGCAAGGGGATTTATGGGAGACGTCTCAAATTAAGCCCCCCGGGTCTAGCTGTGGCCCCGTTACGGAGTCTTGGCCACGTTGGCATCACCTTCGGCAGGCTTAAGTAAAAGGGACTGATAGATCTTGTAATTACGGGTGACTAAACGCACGTATTCGCGAGTCTCTGCATAGGGAATCATTTCCACAAAAAGATTAATATTGTCCGTAGGATAACGACGTTGCCATTGCCGTACGATGGCTGGGCCCGCATTGTATGCAGCCAGCGCCAACTCCACCGAACCGAAATCTTCCACCAGGCGACCTAAAAATTTGGAGCCGGCTTGAATATTTGCTTCTGGCTTCAACAATTGCTTCGGCTGTGTCACCCCGAACAGTCGGGCCGTTGGATAAATTAACTGCATCAAGCCACTAGCACGAGCTCGGCTGCGGGCCCCGGGGTTGAAAGCACTTTCTTGGCGGATCAAAGCTTTAACTAAAATCGGATCGTTGCACCTGTTATTTTCAACAATTTCCTTCCAATAGCGGATCGGAAACAAAAGACCCGCAACCGACGGGGACACCATCGCTGGATTTTCCGAAAGATACTTGTGCACAGCCTGGAAGACCGAAAGGTCGGCCCCGCTAAAGCTCATCAAAACCAAGACTGAAGTTTGAAATGACAAAGGCAAAGCCCGAAAGGCTTCATAATTCATTTTACTCGCAATATAGCGAATTGTCTCGGGACGATTTTTTTCGCTCAGCTCAACAAAGGTCGCTAGCAAACGATCCCAATCTTCCGAGCCACTTTGTGCCGTCAAATACCATTTCGGCGCATTAACTTTGTAAGTATCATCGTTAAGCAAAATTCCGTAACCACCCCACGGATTGTACATTTCGGCTTGCACATTTTTTTCGTTTTTGCCACACAAGCTTCTTAAGTACGCCGCGCGATCGCTCACCCCTCGATCGACTTTATCCGGAAACTTATTAAGATATTCATTGGCTTTGCCACAGTCGTCTTTTTGAATTGCAAAAACCGCAAGACGAAAAATACTTTCGTTGTGGGCATAGTCAGAGCAAGTCAAAACTTTTTCATGCAAACTGCGTGACATTGCAATCGCGTCCTCGATGGGGAAATCGATTTCCAAGGTGTACGCGACAGATTGCGCTTCCACGACTTTTTCACAAGAAAAACCGCCATCCATCTCTTGCGCTTTTTTCATGCGTTTTGCCGAACTCCAACTGCGGAACTTTTTGATAAACTGCCACTGCTCGCTTTTTGATTTATTCGCCACAATATTATTTTCCGCACGCAAGGACGTCGGCAAAGCCGCCATCGGCTCGTGGGCCGGCAATGCGCCATAGGAGGATGCCGTCACATGAGACTTTAAATATTGCAGGGTCGGCTCGGCTCCTTGCTCAAGAGCTTTACTTAACTCCAGCGCATCTTTTGGCGGCGGAGGCAGAAGCACCTCCACTGTTTTAAGACCGGGTTTAGAACTGCAAGCTGTGACAAACAAAATCGTAAGCAGGATGATTTTTTGCATATATTCTTATCGGCGTTTGCCCCGCTTTTCGCGAGTAGTTTCGAAGTCTTAATCTGCAAACTGTACCCGACATATGGCAGTCCTGACTGACCATCGTCCTGAATTATTACGAACGACGAAACACCCCAGACAAAATCATCGCACCGACCAACGCCGACAGCACGGAACCAAAAATAATTCCGGCCTTCGAATAGGTCTCAAGCGCCGCTGGCAAGGCCAAGTTTGAAATAAACAAAGACATCGTAAAGCCGATCCCCGCCAAAAATCCCATCCCGACAATGTGCCCCCACCTTAAACCCCTCGGCAAGTGCCCCCAGCCCAAGGCGACAAATACGCTGGAAAAGATAACGATGCCCAACGGCTTTCCGAAAAACAAACCAAAAGCCACGCCCTGCTGAATGGGATGAGCCATAAGTTCACTTAAGTTAAGTCCGCGCATATCAATCCCAGCATTTGCCAACGCAAAAATTGGCATGATGCCGAAACTCACCCACGGATGAAGATGATGAACTAGATTGTCCAACGGAGAATACGTCTGCGCACTTTCCCGCGAAACTCTAAATGAAAGCGGAGTTAAAAAACCTATTAAGACCCCAGCTACGGTGGCGTGCACTCCCGAATATAAAACTCCGAACCACGCCAGGATTCCGAAGGGCACATAAGCCCCATAAGCCTTGATACCTTTTTTCCTTTCAAACCACATCAGCCCCAGAGCTGCCAGGGCTAACACCAAACCTTCATAACGAATTTCTTTGGTGTAAAAGAAGGCAATAACTAAGATGGCACCAAGATCATCCACAATCGCCAAGGCCAAGAGAAACACTTTTAAAGAAAGTGGCACGCGCTTGCCAAAAAGACTTAATATCCCCAGAGCAAAGGCGATGTCGGTGGCCATCGGCACCCCCCAGCCACTGACACCTTCACCTTGCGGATTGCGCAGATAATAGATCAAAGCGGGAACCACCATGCCGCCAAGTGCGGCGGCCACAGGTAAAGTCGCCTTCTGCTTACTGCTTAACTCGCCCTTCAGGATTTCCTTTTTCAGCTCCATCCCGATCACAAAAAAGAAGATCACCATCAGACCATCGTTGATCCAATGTTGCACACTTAAGCCGGCAAACTCTAAACTTAATCCTGAGAAGTAGAATGGGGACCATGGACTGTTCGCGACCACCATCGCCACGACCGCGCTGAGCGCAAGCACAAGACCCGAGGAAGCCTCTAGACGAAAAAAAGCTTCCAGTGAATTAAAAACATTTTTTGGAACTAAGCGCTTCATGTTTGCCCCCTATTTTTTTCGTCTTTTTTCGAGGAAGAAAAATAATGATGCAAAGATAACGGCAGGTACGATGATAAAAAGCAACGGCACCAGTTTTGACAACACGTGTTCCATAGGGGATCTCCATTTTATTAAATGGCGACCCTACCATTTGAAAACTTCCAAAAAAATTTTTGGAACCCCTTTTATTCTTTTAAATGAAACTACATAAAAACCCAAAAAAAGTCACTGCATTAAACTAAAAACTGCTCTGTCCTAATTTATATTGCTTAACTTTTTGCAAGGTTTTGCGATATTCTGGCGGGGGCCCTACTCTTCGGTCTCTGAAGCCTCGGATGGACGCATCTCATCGTCCTCATCATCCGGTGGCAGCTCGGGCTTGGGGCCTTTGGCTGTGGCTTCAACGACTGAAGATGGCGCTTTCGCTAAGATCGAATTGCATGTGCCTTTGTCTCTAAAAATATGCTTCCACATTTCTTCGTTGGCTTTTCCGGGGATTTCAGGATCTTGCAATTCAGATCCCATGTACGAACCCGTTTTCGAAAACTCTTTCAGCTTTTTCAAACGTGGTAGTTTACGTTCGCCATCACACTCGGCCTGGGAAACTTTGCCACCTTCGGCGATAAAGCTGTATGCTTTCGGAGGTGATTTCCTTTTTGCCAAGGCTTGGGAACCAGGATTTAGGATGGGTTGCAGAAGTAAAGCGGCGGCAAGAACTAAGATGTTTGTAACTTTGATGTTGTGCATGTCGAAAATGCTAGCAGGAAAATCCGCCTGAAGAAATTAAAACTAAGCGCCTAAACCAGAAAATGCAAAGAGAGCACACTATAAACGAATATATAAGACCTGAGGGGTTCGTATTCATGAACTATTTTTTGAAAGCTGGGATAAACTTACTGCCGCTTTTGCCTGTGACTTTAGATTGACCCTTTTTGATTTTCTTAGGAATGAACTCTCCATCAGAAATATCTGCGGAATTGAAATCGTCCTCGTCGCCGTCTTCAAGATCATCTTTCGTCACCTTGATGGAGGCCTTAGACTTTTTGCTTACCACTTTTGTGGGTTCCGCGGCGGACACTTCCACTTTGGGAGCTCTGACCGGGCGCTCGGCACGAGGTTTCGCTTTTTCAAAAGTTTCGATATCGTTAAGGCGGATCAAGGAAACTTTATTTGTCATAAAGGCCTTTACGCCTTCTTCCGAGAGGCTTTTGATTTGGCCGGTAAAACCGAAATGCCCCAAGGCTTTCCCGGCGATTCGAAACTTAATAGCCGGTTCTGTTTTTAGAATTTTGTTAATTTCTTTTAGGTCTGACGTCCCCAGTTCTTGAGCAACGACTTTGATAATTTCAGTCAGTTTCATGAGATTCCTTTACGCCCTGTTGAGGTAGCACGAGCGCGCAGCACTTACAACTAGATACGCCACCTATTTCAGACGTAAGAACGTGACAAGCACCAAGATGATTACAATTGGTAACACAAACGTCAGACCAAGAACTAACGCCGTCTTAGAGCGGACCTTTTGTTCGTCAGTGTCGTTCTTTTC
This sequence comes from Bdellovibrio sp., assembly GCA_013360185.1. Lineage (GTDB taxonomy): Bacteria > Bdellovibrionota > Bdellovibrionia > Bdellovibrionales > Bdellovibrionaceae > Bdellovibrio. The sequence goes on along the minus strand of JABWCO010000034.1, from coordinate 4,479 downwards.
TGCAGCCATGGTATTTCCTTTGCTAATTCCGGTGCTTTAACTAATCAGGAACGGCGCCGTTTTTCAAGCAGGCATTTTGTTGCAGCATTTTTTTTAAGAACTCTTAAAAACTAAGAGCAATATCTCCGTTCGAAAAGTCACCAGGATGGGTACTTAAAAATACTTTTTGTGCTCGATAATCAGACAGCGATTAGAAACGACCTGGATCCCCGCTTTTTCAGCGCGCAATTCAGCCTCGCGGTTTTCAATACCCAACTGCAGCCACAAAACTTCAACTCCCCCAGCTTCTAACACTTCGTCCACGACGTCGGTGATTTTTTCAGAGGCGCGAAAAACGTCGACGAATTTACGGTATTCCACCGGAACGTCCTTAAGCGACGAATAGATTTTAAAACCACTGACCGCGTGGGCCTTAGGATAAGTTCCCACCAGCTCCCATCCCTGATCACGCATATACAATGGCACATAGTGGCTGGCTTTGCTCACATCCGGGGTCAGCCCGTAAACTGCAAACTTTTTGTATTTTGTAAGTAAAGCTTTGAATTCGCTGTCAGGTACGTTCATGCGGGCCTCCACCCACACAATCTTACCGAATTATTCCTTAGTTGGAATGATTTATTGCTACCTTTGTCAGCTTACTTTATGACAGAGAGACAGAGGGCTTCCTCGGAGTTACACATGCGTGAAAAGACATTTAATAAAACATCCCTAATTTTAGTTCTCGGGTCGCTGACCGCTTTAGGCCCTTTTTCCATCGACATGTACTTGCCGGCATTTCCTAAGATGGCCGAAGGATTGGGCACGACCGTGCCGCAAATTGCCATGTCGCTTTCCAGCTATTTTATCGGGCTTGCTGCCGGGCAGCTTTTTTATGGTCCTTTCTTAGATCGTTTTGGACGGAAACCTCCGTTATACATGGGTCTTTTTATTTATATCCTGGCTTCGATCGCCTGTGGTTTTTCAAAATCCGTGGAAACGCTGGTGGTTTTTAGATTCGTGCAAGCCATCGGTGGATGCGCGGCCGGAGTCACCGCGATGGCCATGGTCCGAGATTATTTTTCTCCACAAGAAAGTGCCAAAGTTTTGTCGTTGTTAATTTTAATCCTGGGCCTTTCTCCTTTGTTAGCGCCCACCATCGGAGGGTTGCTGTCGACACATCTGGGCTGGCAGTCTTTATTTTGGGCTTTAACCGGACTGGGTGTCTTTGTCTTGTCCCTGGCGATTTTCTTTCTGCCTTCCCTTTATATTCCAAACAAAGACCACTCGTTGCATCCATTTAAAATCGTGGGGAACTATTGGCAGATCTTAAAAAATCCGCGTTTCTATGCGTACTCTCTCGCGGGCTCCATCGGGTTTTCTGGGTTGTTTGCCTACCTCGCCGCATCCCCGACAATTTTTATGGAAATCTTTAGGGTTAGCGAGCAAACATACGGATTTATCTTTGCGCTGCTCGCCTCTGGCCTGATCGGTGCCTCGCAGATTAACGTGGTGCTTTTAAAACGCTTTAATAACACCACGATTTTGCGCGCGGGCTTGATCGGCATGTTCAGCATGGCCACAATCTTTTTTATTGGGACTTATTTCGATCTCCTTGGCTTACCCGGAACGCTGGTTGTTTTATTTCTGTATCTTTCCTGTGTGGGTTTTTCAAACCCCAATGCCGCAGCCCTGGCCCTTGCCCCTTTTGCCAGAAATGCCGGAAGTGCAGCCGCGATGATTGGTTTTTTACAAATGGCCCTAGGCGCATTGACCTCGGTTCTTATTGGCATCTTAAAGGCGCAACAACTTTTGCCAATTGCGGGGGTTTTCGTCGGCACCTCGGCCCTGGCGGTGTGCGTGCTGACCTTGGGCACCAAAAGAATAAACAAGGATGGTCAGACCCCGCATTGACTGAAACACCCCCTCAATCGGGGCTCGCTCTTTATGGGCAAAGGTGTTAGAAATCAGCGATGACGAAACGATTCCAAAAAATCAATATCGAGATCAGCAATATCTGCAATTTGCAATGCAGCTTCTGTCCCGAAGTCGTTCGTTCAAAAAAAATTATGCCGCTGGAGCTTTTTCAGCGCATCATCCAGCAAGTGGCCGCGCTGACTGAACAAGTTTGCTTTCACTTGATGGGTGACCCTTTGGTGCATGGGGAACTTGCAGACTTTATCCAGGTTTGTGAGCAACAAGAAGTTAAAATATTTTTTGTCACCAACGGTGTTTTATTGCGCGAAAAACAGGCGCAGCTGTTGTTAAGTCCGGCACTTCGGCAGGTGAATTTTTCGTTACACAGCTTTCACGACAACTATCCCGATCGCGATCCCACGGTTTACTTAGAGCGTATCTTTGCCTACACCGAAAGAGCCCTGCTTGAACGACCGGACTTATATATCAATTACCGTCTGTGGAATTTGCAAGAGGTTCGTGGAGCTGCCAGTCGCAATCGCGAAATGCTGGCGCGAATCAGCGACCGTTTTAGTGTTAACATAGAAAGCCATGTGGATGTGCGCCTTAAAAAAAGTGTGCACTTAAAAAATCGTTTGTACTTACACTTTGATACCGAGTTCATTTGGCACTCGGTGGATCTGCCGATTCTGGGCAGCAAGGGCACTTGTTATGGCCTATCATCGCACTTTGGAATTTTAGTCGACGGCACGGTTGTACCGTGCTGCTTAGATAAAGAAGGTGCGATTCCGTTGGGGAATATTCGCGATCAAGAGATCTTAGAAATCTTAGATGCTCCCCGCTCGCAAGCGTTGCTGGCAGGCTTTCGCCAGAAAAAACTTGTCGAAAATCTTTGCCAACGCTGTCAGTACATTGAACGCTTTGCCAAATAAAATTCCGCCTTAGGAAGCCCCAAGGCGGAATAATATTAGACGCTTTTTTACCCAACCTAAAAGAGTTGTCCTATTACGGACACTCCCAAGATCCCGACCACAATCCGTTCGTACCGCAAGTTAGACTTGCACCCAGCGCCCGATTTGGCACATCGCTGGTGCCCGCGGATTGGGTAAACGTTTGCCCTTGAGTCATGTTCGGCACCGTCAGTGTACATTTATTCACGAAAGTTGAAATTCTTGGGATGATTGCGGCCACGCTCGCCGGCGCACTATTCACAATCGTTCCGCGCGAACCGGCGTCGACTCCTGTCACGGTCATTCCAGGGCAAGTAGCCCCCGCCTTATTTGGACAAGAATAGCTGTCGACACTCCACGCGCCGTTTGCATGACAAGTGATCTGGAAGTTCACTCCACCGGTTGCCGAGGTCACCCGCGATGAATTGTGTGTCACAATTTGCCCCACAAGATGTCCGTTACTAATAGCCACCTGACATTGATTAGAACCATCTGGCGAATAGAAGTTTATCGCATAAGATCCACAACCCAAGACACTCGGGCTTTCGTTCGGACAAACAACGTTGGCCCAATTGTACGTCGGATTGCCATCTGAACCCAACACACAAGAGGCCCCCCCTTGGATGATCGAGTTGTTCTGCGTTTCAATGCCAGTAAGAACATTTTGCACATAGGCACTGTACGCTCCCGCTGGAACGGCCTGGCCCACAGGAATTTCTTGATGCACGTCTATGCGACATCGATTCTTGCCATCAATAGATTGAAAACCATTGGGACCTGTCGAAGCGACAGGACATTTTAAAATACGTGCGGCGGAACAAGTACTGCTGCCGCCACCATTCGCCCCCGCACAAGTCCAATTGTATGTCGTCGTGTTTTGCGTCACCGCTGAAGCTGTCCCACCATTACACAAATTGCTGGTCGGAACCGTTGCAAAACTTTGGCCCTGTGCAGGCCCACAAGAACCCACGATAGGTTGAGGATTCGTCGCACAAGCTGCATGCGGATAAGAACCAGATAAAGTCCCATCATTACACAGGCGCACTTGCGATTGCGCCGAGCACAGTTGACCGTAAGGCACCGAAGACGACGCAAAAGCCGTTACACTCTGACCATGCGCCACGGTTTGCCCGTTAAAAAGACAACTCCTAGGAGTGTTTTCTGAACACGAAGAAAACGCATAGGTCCCACTCAGGGTTCCGTTGCTACACACGCGCGTTTGCGATGCGCAGGTTTGCCCACTGGCCACGGTCGAAGCTAAGAAACCAATCACCGTTCCCGTGTGAGAAATCGTTTGGCCATTAAACAAACAACTTGCCTCAGTTCCCGCGCTGCAACTGGCAAATGCCGCCGTTCCGCTCAGAACCCCATTATTGCAAGCGCGTATTTCAGACTGACAAGTTTGCCCGAAGGAAACCGCCGACGCCATAAATGCCGCAACTGTGGCACCGTGAGGAATTGTTTTTCCGTCAAAAAGGCAGCTTGCCGCTGCTCCGGGTGTACAGCTCGAAAAACTGTATGAGCCACTTAATGCACCATCATTACAAAGACGATTTTCATTCACACATGAGGAACCATAGGGCACGGTGGAGTTTAAAAATGCATTCACCGGATGTCCGTGCGCAATTGTTTGCCC
>JABWCO010000033.1 GCA_013360185.1 Bdellovibrio sp. | reverse complement strand
ACGGTGAAGGTTCTTCACGTGAGCACGCGGCGATGTCGCCAAGATTCTTGGGCGCAACAGCAGTTGTTACTAAATCTTTTGCACGTATCCATGAAACGAACTTGAAAAAACAAGGTGTCTTAGCCTTGACTTTCGCCAATCCAAAAGATTACGAAAAAATTCAAGAAACAGACCTTGTAAGCATTGTTGATTTAAAAGATCTAGCTCCAGGTAAACTTGTGAAAATGATCTTAAAACATCAAGACGGTACGACAGAAAACATCGATTTGAAACACACCTACAACGCAGAACAATTAAAATGGTTCCGCGCTGGCAGTGCTTTGAACTTGATCCGCGGTCTGTAAGTATCAGCAGTTCATTCAGATTCACAAAAAAGCCCTCAAGTGAAAACTTGGGGGCTTTTTTTATTTAAGTTTTTTTGTTGGGAAAGACCGTTTGTTCTAGCTTGCGTAAACGTTCTTCGAAGGACTTTTCTTGGTTCATCGCTTTCTTCAAAAAAGAGTTTAAATACGTTTGATAGCCAACGCCTTCTTTCTCGGCCTCTTCTTCCAGCCAGAACAATACTTCTGGGTCCAAGCGAATTGTTTTAAGCACTTTCAATCCTTTTCTGGCTCCGACTCTTTTAGCTTTTGAAAAATCGTATTCTTTTCTCATAAATGTCCTTTTTCGTAAATTGTCTTCTCTATTTGATTGGCTGCTCTGGCCGAAATAATTCGAATTTTCCGAGAAAGATGGCGTTCGCAATAAACCAAGACTAGCAACCTCATTCGAAATGAAACTCCTAATCTGATCCAACGTTCCTCTTCAGCGGAATTATATAAGTCCAACATTTCGAACCCTCTAGGATCATCAAATGTTGATGCAGCTTCGGTAAATCTAACGCCGTGTTTTTTATAGTTTGATTCGGCTTTTTCTTCATCCCACTCAAAATTCATACTACCACTCTAGTTTTATAATGTAAATACAATATACGTACATATGTAATTACTTGAAATCGTTGAGTTCTAAGGTCTGCAAAGACCGAACTTAATGGCGCTATTTTCAAATTAAAACTGAGGAACCCCACAGTCCGAGAGACGAACACGAGGCTAATGTAGGGGGTTGAATGCCGATGGGCAGGGGGCTGGGATTCTCTTCTGTTTTACTGCAGATTACAAAATCGACAATGGTCACTTTGAAAAACAGAATTTAGGCTTCCTCTTCAGGTAGCAAAAATATTTTACCCAAATACCAAGGAGAGGTTATGAAAAAGTTTTTTGCAATGTTACTAGTGTCTGTGGCTTTTATGGGTTCTGCGTTCGCTTCGGATTTGATCACGGCGGCTATGGATGAGCACGGCGTGCTTCATCCCATGCGCGGATACTGTGAAGATGAAGACACAACACCGACGCCTTCTTCAGTGACTGCGATGACACGTTACTGTGATCACGACAACTTCTGTCCTCCAGGCTATGATAAAGTAGCAAAATATTGTTGGGACAACGGCAGCTGGCAACGCTGTGGATTCGCGTGCCAAGACAATGGCCAATACAGCGGACCAAACTGATTAAGATAAATAAAGAGATCCCTGCGTTCGGGGATCTCTTCTTTCGACATTCAAGAAGACGAAGAATACGCCGACTACGGTGTTGTGAAAGACGCTATTTTTGCCAAAGACTAGCAGAAGCCAAGGACAGGGGCTTCTCTGTTCTTATCTTAAAAGAGTTTTAATAAAGTGAGGCGCGATTGTGAGCCAAAAGTAAAAGGCAAACGAGTTAAACGCCACCGCCCAGAAAAGTCGTTTGCGGCTGACGGCTGAAAAAGGCTTTTCATATTTCAAGACACGATAACCTAAAATCATCGAATAGACGTTACAGATCACAGGAATCAGCATGCTACCCAAGATAGCATTCCATAATGCTTTCTTGGCCATGTTTTGAGTGTACGCCAAATTTTCTTCCTCTGTCGGATCTGTTACCAGAGTGGGACGTGACACTTCGTGGGCTTCTAAGGCCTCGGACGCCGCCATGAATTCAATCTCGGGAATATCAATCGTTAAGCGACCTAAGAATTGGCTTAGGTGCGGGGCCACCGAGCGAGTTTGTTCATCGCGCACGCGCGGGTGAAATCCTAATGACTCTAAGTACGACTTGATAACTTGGGCTTGGCCAAAGTCGTGGCATTCCGTAAGGAAAACATATCCGGGGGCACTATTGTTTTTCATACCCTTATTTTCAAACTGGGAAGGTTCAGCAAGCAAGCTTTTTTAGGTACCAGCTTCCCTTTGTTTAAGAAAAGTACAGTGTGCCTTTTGGCGACGAAGGCAAGCAGGTATCTATTTGCTCCAGAGTTGCACGCAGGATTGATCGTCGATTTTACGTCCTTCGATGGAGGCGAATTGCTTTTTCATACCGTAAAATGAGGACATCCCGGAAGTGTAGTTTTGTTGCTTTACTTCTGCAGTTCTTGCTGCAAATTTTTTTGGAAAGACCACGGCCTCAGTTGCCATCAGGACAGCATTTTGCCAGGCGCGGGCTTCATGGGGTAGGGGCTTACGACCAACGTAAAATGCTTTGTCTGAGTTTGATGGAGGGCAAAGCGCTTGGGGAAGTGTTGGATTTGCTTGGCCTGAGTGCTTATGATTCCACACATTAAATTGGTTCCCAGTTGTCGCAAGTTTAGCCATGTCAGACTTTAACGGAATGTGGTCTCCGTTAATATATTGCTTACGCAGACCAGGGCTTGTCTTTACTGCCTCCAGACGATTCGCACCGACCTTTAAGACGGACATCGGGTAGTGAAGGCCTCGTCGGAAACATGTAACCCCTTGTTCCGAGATGAGCGTGCGTGCCCAAGCATCAATCGCGACCATGTCTTCACGGGTTAAAGGAGTACCATCTTCTTTGGTTATATTGGGCACTGACTTGCTGACAGCGGGATAGGCGTAGTTGTCATAAGGATTGCCAGCCTTAAAGGTCGTTTGTTTTGGTGTGATAACACAAGCGCCGATTTTAGGAGCAATAAGTTCTGCAACGCCAGCTACAGAGGTATTTGAGATAGCAGAATTTAATGGTTCAAGAGTTTTTTTAATTTCGTAGGCAGGAGAGCTTGATTTTTTACCAGGCGGACATACTTTCTTCGGTTTGCTCTCATTACCATAAAAAGATTGAACCTTTTTTTTGCGCAAAGGGCCTGCATCAATCCAACCGATTTTATTTTGTTTATTGACGACGCCATTTACTGTTCTTTCATATTTGACCCTTACCTTGACGAAAGTGAATACCCTATTTATGCGTCTTTCAGGATCCCACATCGTAAACTCTTTTACTTCATCAGAAATAATTTCGATGTCGTCAACGGTGTTATCGGGCCAAGCGACGGCCTTACAAGCTTCCCGTTGTTCTTTGGTTTTGCCGTTTTTATCACCTTTGTCTGTGGCACAGGTCGTGTAGTTAAATCCAGGCTTCGTGAATACAGAAATTTTATCCCCATCTTCTAAATCCAGATAGGCCTTCCCCTTGGTCCAGCGATTTTCTTGGGACCACGAAAATAAGGGAGCTAAAACTATTAAAACTAGAACGTAAATGCGCATGCGGTCTTATCGAGAGTTTTATGACCAAATATAAGACCAGTTTTGTGTTGAAAGACTAATCACTTCGACCTGTTAGCCGATAAAGAAATGTGAACAAATTTTTGCGTATGGTTGCAGGACCCATCATTTTAGTTTTTTTAAGTGCCTTCGATGTCGATCAGGTCATCGAGCTTGAAAAGTATTTAAATGGTCGTACAAGTGAAAGCTTTCTAAAGTCCTCGAATAATATCAAATCCACTTTGCCGCCAGGGACTCGCGGAAAAATCGTGCAGATTAAAAAATTCAATTCTGGAAACTACGGATATAAAATTTTAGTACAAAATGGCAAAGAAAAGGGCAACGAACTTTGGGTTTATTATCGTACCGAGGATCCGGGGATAACGTTGTATTCTGATGAGCAGGGAAAGAAAGAAACCCAGAAACCAGACGAAGCCAAAGCTGCGAAGCTGGTGCGGAAGCAAGCAGCCTTGCGTGAAACTTCGTCGGAAACAACCGTAAGCATCGAAGAGTCCCTTGAAAAAATTAATGAAGGAAATAAAAAACTGCAAAAAATAGCACAACCTTGTTCTGACTGCGAAGTGCGCAAGGTGCATCAGACCGCTGTTGAATCAGGCCCCGAAGGCCCACCCACAAAAGTTGTGCAAGACAATCCGCTGCTAGATCCTATTGTGACCACACTTAATCCGTTACATAATCCTTCAACACGTTGTCGGTCTTTGGACAGCCTGAACGTCTGTATGGCGGAAGGGGATACGCAAGTCAGTCAGTTCACTTTGCGTAACACGATTCAAGAAGGCCGCTTTCGCGAGTACACCTTTCATCGTGAAGGCCAAGCTCGCCAAGATTTGGGGCTATTTATCACCGACAGTCCAAATGGTAGCAATTCACAATCCCAGGAAAGCTTGCTGATGTTTTTCCCACGCAAGACATTACCCACGGCTAAAAAATCTGGCAGCAATATGGTGATGACTTTACCGAATGGCGAAACTGTTACTTACGATGCGAATAACAAAGTCATTAAAGGTGTCTTGGCAGAAAATGGTCCGATGGGGCGAAATCCCGCAAAGGTTTCTTACAAAGGTGAAGGCGTGATGTTGCGAGCAAACAGTGTGGGCACAGACGCGCGCAAGGGCGGACAAAAAGTCACCATCACTAAAGGCAAGGCCACTTGCCAAGTGAGTAAAAAAGAACTTTGGCCCGATCAGTCCGAATCTTCATCATTTAAATTTGTCTATGCCGACGATGGGGGCTTCAATAAATTTTTGCAAAGTCGTTGCGGTTTCGGGCTTTGATTCAAAGCCCTTTCATTTTAAATTATTTAACAAATGTTTTTGCAGCCGCTTCTTCCGCCACTAAGTGGGCTGTTTCAAAACACGGATTCATCCAGTTGTCTTGGTTGGCAAAGTGAATGCGTTGTTTGATAGACGCCGATGCAGCTTCTGCCGCACCATTGGCGATTAAGCCCTTCATGGATACTGGCAAAGCATGTCCCCAGCGAGTCAAACGAATGCCATGGATATCTGCCATGTTCATATTTAACGCCGCTAAAACGGGTTCTACATCTGTCAAATATTTCGCTTTGTATTTTGCGTGGGACACTGGATTAAATAAGAACTGACGGGCCCCATCGTAGGGCACACCATGATATAAAGTCAGAACGCCGTGTTCGCTTTGATCTTGCTGTGCCCAAGAACCAAAGCACACGTCTGTGAAGTTGCGCTCTCCTTTATTCATGGGAGTGGGCGTTTTTGGCATTTCGCCTTTGAGATTGAAAAGTTCAAAGCTAGGACTTGCAAAAGATTTTTTTGTTAAAACATTCCCCACCAGATAGGCACGATAAGGAAGATATTTTATCACGTTTTCCTGTTCCGCCGGAATTTCTGGTAACAAGCGTTTAGCGATAAATTTTGGACAAGCCATAATCACATGGCGTGCGCGAACTTTTTTAAGATTTCCAAAAACGTCTTCGTACAAAACTGTCACGGAATCAGACTCGGTTTGCACACGTAAGACCATTGCACCGGAGCGTAAAGAGTTTTCGCCAGAGTCTCGGCGAATTCTTTGTGCCAAGCGATGGGCGATGTAAGCATTGCCTCCCGGGAACGCGCGAATAGCATCCGTCTCTGCACCGATAAAACCCAAATATTGAAACGCAGATAACTCATCAATAGAGGCACAGAAAGAACTCCAACCATAAAGCTGTAAGTACTCCATCAAGTGCGGATGTAAATCTCCGAACTGGTTTTGCACCCATTGTGCGGCCGTGATTTTATCATAGTCTTTTGCGAAGGAGCCCGTGAAATCCCAATCAGAATCGTTATAGACTTCGCTTAGGAGTTGGTGGAGTTTTTATCGCGCGCTCAAAGAAGACGGTGGCGTCATCACCACTTTCGCTGCGGCCTTTATCTAAAAGATCGAGATCTATTAACATCGTAGAAATGGAAGAACCTTCACTGGGTTCGCAGATGTAGGCAGCGCCAATTGAATAGCAAGCATTTTTATAAATCTCGCCCTTGCTGTTACCGCCTAAACGTGAGTCTTGCTCAAGAACGGCAATTTTTTGCCCGCGCAAATAGAATGCAGAAATCAAACCCGAGAGGCCGCCGCCGACAACAACGGTGTCGAGTTCTTCACTGACGGCCGGTTCGCCGCCTTTTTTGCCAATATGGCCATCAATGTTCCACAGAACGTCATGAGGTCGATCAATATTGTCGCCATTGAATTCAAGACTGGAAGCTTGATCGTCAGGAAGTCGTGCGATCGGCATGTCATCCACCAGTTGGGTCGCGAGCCATTGCGAGCCTTGCGCAAGGCTTCGCGTGGGAAGGGAGCTAAGGGCAGCCAGGGATACGGTCGTTTTTAAAAAATCACGTCTTTGCATGGCTTGGGGGTAAGGCACTTCCATGCAAAAAACAAGGGAAGTTAGGTCCTAACGACGGAATGCAAGGGCGTTGAGAATGCGGGTCCGGGACCTAAGTTTGATGGTGTAGATCATTGATCTCACAGAGTTTTGTTTAAAAACATTACTTATTTTGCATTGCTTAGCATTGTGTTTTTACAGTTGCTCTTCATTGCTACAATAGGCTTGAGGAGATTCTATGAAGTTATTGGACCTGGCGGTCATTTCTGCCAATCCCACGTTTGCTGCACGCGCGCGAAAATGTGCAGAGTTTTTTTCATTCACTTTTGAACATTATAGTACTGACGAAGAGTTCTTTGTTGCTTCGGAAAACTATAAAAGTATGTCTTGTGTTCTTTTGGATTGCAGCCAAATCACCAAGCCCAATGAAGTGGCAGGGGTGGTGCAAGTCGCTCGGCAAGGATCTCCCGACAGTTATATCCTCGTTGTGGCCAGTTCAAAACTGTCGTCTGAAGATGCACGCATCGTAAAAGCTTCTGGCGCATCGATCGTGACTATGGATAACGAGTACTATTCTTCAAGTAAGCTAGAGTTTATTTTAACCCAAGTCATTCGCTCGGCGTTTATTCCCATCAAAGCTGTGGATTTGATACCGGATTCGCAACTGGATTTTCCTTTGTATTATTTGTTGCCGCTGAATGGACGTTTTTTGAAGATTTCTAAACCTGAAACCGTGATGCGCTCTGATTTCTTAGTGAAATGCCAAGAGATGGGAGAGCTTTACCTTCGCCGAAGTGATTTAAAAATCTGGACTGAGTATTCAAATATGTACATGGCTGATGATGGCGAAAGTTTAGCGCGCCGTTGCCGTCTTAAATTTTTGCAGCTGAATCAATCCTTCTTAAGCTTAGTTCTTATGGTGACGGACCAAAGTTCCGCGGCGTCTTTTTCCCAAGGCAAAGACCTGTACGATACCTGTGTCGAATTTGCTTCGGAACTTTTAAAGTCTTTGCAAGACGTGAAGGATCCCTGGAGTGTCGTAAATAACTCGGCCATCGGTGATTTTGGTTCTGTTGAACGGGCCCCCGCCGTTGCCGCTTATGCGGGGCTTTTAAGTTTAGAAGCCGGCATTGGTACTCCTTTGGAGGTCATGATCGGGGCCCTGCTTTCGGATATTGGCTACTTGGATTTAAGTCCTTCGACGACGGAAAAAATCAGAAGCAATAAAATGAAAAGTATGAATGGCGAAGAACAGATGGAGTATTTCAAACATCCTATTTTTAGCCTGAATCAGTGTTTATCGCGAAAGCTGCCGCTTTCAGAGGTCATCAAAGACATTGTTTTGCAAAGCCACGAGCGCATGGATCAAAAAGGTTTTCCGAATAGACCGCGCCCGGATAAGTTGCGGGAAGAAGCCATGTTGGTGCAGCTTTGTTGGGAGTTAGACGAACAAAGTCAGGTGCGTATGGGCGAGCAAAAAAAGATAATCACTGATATTAAGCAACAAGTGATTCAGGCTTCGCAACGGGAGACTTCGCGCTATTCGCTGTCGTTCACGATAAATCTTGCGAAGTCTTTAGGGAAAGAAGGGGCCGCCGATTTACGGAATATCCGTACCTAAGGCCCCAACCAATTAATCGTCGGGGCCGACTTCTAAAAGGATAGACTAAGACTTAGGAATTTTCGATTCGTCGACAGTCACTTCGATTTCCACGCGGCGATTTTTCGCGCGGGCCTCTTTCGTTTTACCTGGGTCTACGGGATTTGCAGAGCCCATGCCGATCGAAGTCACAGTTTGTGCTGGAATGCCCGCAGCCACTAACTGAATACGAACGGCATCGGCGCGATTCTGGGACAAAGGATTGTTGACCATCGCAGCACCGGTATCGTCCGTGTATCCTTTTACGGTCAAAACATTTTCAGGATACTTTTTCATGATTGCGGCCAACTGCGTGATGTTAGACTTTGCGCCGTCTTTTAGATCAGCCTTACCCGTGTCGAACAAGATATCACTTTTAAGTTTGGTGATCAGGCCTTGCTCTGTGCGTTTGGTTTCAGCAATTCTTTCAAGTTCTTTTTGTTGTTTGTCCATACGTTGGCCGGCAACTCCGCCGATCCCGGCGCCGATGGCAGCACCAATCAATGCTCCTTCATTGCGACGACCTGTTTGATGGCCGATCACGGCACCTGCCACAGCACCGATTGCCGCACCAATGCCGGCCCCTTTTGTTGTGTTAGGGTTGTCTTTGGCTGTTGCACAACCTGTCGTTATTAAAGCCACAGCAGTACCTATAAGAATCAATTTTTTCACGGGGTCTCCTTGTAAAATAGACTTCTATTATCCAAGGAGGTTTCAACGAATTTCAATCTTAGAGTCAGCGCGTTGTCTAGGTGACTATCGGTTTACGTACGGAAGTCCTTAATCTAGAATTTACGCAAGAGAAGGTACGCGTAACGTTTCAGTTTTTGAAACAAAAGCTCTCTGATAAGAATACGAAAGGTTGTCTTATGAAAATGAAAACATGGCTGATACTTGCGGCAGCGCTATTACTTTTGTCTAGTCCCGGTGCCTTTGCCGAAGAACGTCTGATTATGGTCAACGGTGTTGGCGAAAAGAGCTTGGATCCAAACATGGTCAACCTGACTGTGGAAGTGTGGAGCAAAGCCCCTTCTGCAAAACAAGCCCAGCAATTGGCTGCGAACCAATTTAAAAATATAAAAAAGAGCTTTGACGATTTCAAAATAAAAAAAGAAGACATGCAAACTGATAGCTACTCTTTAAGCCCAGAGTATGAATACGATCAGAAAACGCGCCAGAATAAAATGACAGGCTTTCGAGTCAGTCAGTCGTTATCGGTGACCTTGCGTAAAGTCGAAGACGCGGGGAACTTTATTGATGCGTTGGTGTCTGATAAAAAAACTACGGATTCCGGAGTGAGTTTGAACTCTATTGCTTGGGATTCAGATAAGCGTTTAGCCGCAGAAACGGCGACGTTAGCAGAGGCTGTCCGTGCTGCAAAAATTAAGGCCGAAGAGATTGCTAAAGCCGCTGGAGTCAGAATCAAAGGAGTTTCTAAGATCAGTCACACGACCAGCGCCGCCGGGCCACGGCCTGCAATGCGTGAGATGGGTCTGATGAAGATGTCAGCGGATTCGGCCGCGACAGAAGTTGCCGCTGGCCAAATCAAAGTCCGCGTCGAAGTGATCGCGGAGTACGAAATTAACTAGTTCGTTGTTGTTGGGAACAAATACGTCGTCGTCATAGCGTTTTTTTCGGTGATCGAATGGATCTCGTAAATTTCAATGACGGCGCCAGATTGTTTCAAGTTTTGTTTCAACATGAAATCGTTCACGCGCGGGTATACTTTCAAAGGCCCGATACCTGGTGAACCTGTGAATACGGCCTGCACGTATTTTCTTTGTGGAATATCACCGGTTTTAAATTCTTCTGGAACACCTGCTGGCAAGGTTTCTACGATACAGCCAACGTGCGCCCGCAAGCGGGCTTCTTCGACCTTCTTAGGGTCATCTAAGTATTCACCAAAGGTCCGGCCACAAGGAGATCCCTGTGACTTCATGTAGTTTTCAACCTTTTCGATCACTTTGTTTACTTTGTGATAGGGACCGACGTGTTCAATGTACACCGTCAAGAAAGGGCCTTGCGTCGCTTCGCTAATATCCACGCCCTTAAAGGCCCCCAAATAGTTTGATAAGAAAATTGTAAAGGCAGTGATAGCAACAAGGACGAAAACGATAATATATTTCATTTTATTATATCCATTTGATTGAGCAGCCCATAGAGGCCGTTTGTTCTTCTGATACTTTAGAATCTTTTAATAAAACTTGCACGGCTTCGAAAAGCTCCCGGCGGGTGACTTTACTAGCGTCCTTCCAAGAATCATCCAGGCGCCCACGATAGGCGAGCTTGTGATTTTTGTCATAAACAAAATAGTCCGGCGTGCAGACCGCACCAAAAAGGTGCGCCACTTGTTGCGACTTATCGTGCAGGTAAACGAACGGATAGTTTTTTTCTTGCGCACGTTTTTGCAGGTTCTCAAACGAATCTTCGGGATGACTTTTTTCATCATTAGAACAGATCGCAATCACGGGGACATTTTGTTTCTTTAGATCGTGGCCTAGGGTGATAAGACGGTCTTCGATCGCTTGCACGTAGGGGCAGTGGTTACAGATAAACATCACCACCAAAGGCGATCCCTGAGGAAAGTCTTTAAGGCCATAGGTTTTGCCGTCCACAGCCGGCAAGTTAAAGTCCGGGCAGTTGTTACCTAAATCTGGAAAGGGCGTAAATGTCAGTGCCATAGACTCCTTTTATAAACTCATCCAGCTGATTTTTATTGAACCGACATGCAAGCTGCCATCGCTGTCGACGCCGGTGTATTTTTCTTTTAATAATGGATGGCGATTTAAAGCGACCAACAAAGACAATTGATCCGTAGAGGTCAGGCTGTCTTCGCTGTGTGAAACCGCATCGGTTAACTCAAATAACAAACGATCCAAAAACGCCGTATAGTCTTGACCTAACAGGGGGGCTCCGACGGGCAGGGACTCTAAAAGGCTGGTGGCACTATCAACAGTTTCCGGCGACGAAGTGACGTTAAAGCCTAAGCCAATGATTAAACGTACCTCATCCCCTTGCAGGACGTTTTCTAATAAAATACCCGCCACTTTTTTGTCGCCGATGTAAATATCATTCGGTGCTTTTAAATTCCAATTCAAAAAAGGCCAGGTCGTTGCACAGGCACGATACACGGCTAGGCCAATCAGGCACGACGTCGTCGGTTGTGGCTTAATACCCAACAGAAATGACCAAGAACTTAGCAAAGAACTGCCGGGCTTACTGTCGAGCCATACGTTTTTGCCGCGACCGCGACCGGAAGTTTGATGATCGGTTAAATAAAGTGCCAGCGCTTCTTCGAGCAAGTTTTCGGCGAAGGCTTCTTCTTTGGCCAGGTTGTTAGTGCTTTCAACCTGCGCCGTGTACGCGGCAAAAAGATGATTGTTTTCCGCCCACTTCGCGGTGATTTTGCCGATGCGAATGTCTGCAAGGGGAGTGTCGGCCATTAGTCCTCCCAGTGGAAAATAAGACTGACGTCGGCACACGGAGCAGAGTGAGTCAGGGCGCCCACAGAAATATAGTTAACACCAATTTCTGCGACAGCGCGCACGCGCTCTAAGTTCATGTTGCCGCTGGCTTCTGTTTCGACGTTTGCTGGAATCATTTCCAAAGCTTTTTTCAAAGTGTCGTTATCCATATTGTCTAAAAGAATGCGTTGCACGTCCATGCCCGCAGACTCTTTGACTTCTTCTAATGTGCGCGCCTCGACTTCAATAGGCAAAGCACTGTGTTCGCGCACGCGGTTGATCGCGTTTTTAATTCCACCCATGACACTGATGTGATTGTCTTTAATTAAAATCGCCGTACTTAAATTCATACGGTGATTCACACCTCCGCCGTGCACGACGGCGCGTTTTTCTAAGTCGCGAAAGGCGGGGGTGGTTTTGCGTGTGTCTAAAATTTTTGTTTTAGTACCTTCGATTTTTTTGACAAAGCGGCGCGTGTGAGTGGCAATGCCAGACAAGTGACCTAAGAAGTTTAAGGCCACGCGCTCTGCTTTTAAGATTTGTACCAGGTCGCCTTCGATCGTGCAGATGATTTGATTTTTTAAAATCTCATCACCTTCTTCGAAGTGCCATTTGATGCGGCAGCTGGGTTCCAAGGATTGCATAGATTGTTCAAAAGCCATGGCGCCAGAAAGAACGATGTCTTCCTTGGCTTTTAAACGCGCGCGCCCTGGATGAGGTTTTAAAGCTAAAGATTCTGTAGTGACATCACCCTGGGGCATGTCCTCTTTGATTGCTGCACGAACAAGATCAGTTAAAATCATGGGTGAACCTCTTTGTCGAAAAACGCCGCCGCACGCGGTGTATCCGAAAAAGGTACGGCGTGCCTGTTAAATGCCTTTTTCGGTTTCTCTGAGGATTTTATTTATTTCGTCGCGAATGACTCGTTCCGCGATCTCGGGAATGACTTTCCAGCAAATGGACTCGATCATTTCGCGAGCTTCCTCACGAACAATCTTTTCCATCATATTAGGGTCTAAGTCTACCTTGGATTGACTATTGGGCTGAGCATTAGGAGTGGCTTTTTGCGGCCCGCCTTTTTGCAACGTTTCCATCATCTGTTCTTTGACGGATTTTTCAACTTTAGAGACAAAAGCATCGGTTTTTTTCGCAGCTGCAGCAGGTTTGGCGAAACTGATCTCTTCAAAGTCGCCCTCAACTTCAATATGCGCGTTGGTCAAGTCGTCATCCTGAGGAATCACGAACTTTGACGCAAAATCGTTAGGGTCCGCTTCGGGCAGTTGAATTTTAAATTTTGTAAGATCTTGGTGAGCCCAGCCGCCTTCGTCATGTTCCTCTTCGGCTTTTGGCGTCACCGTTAACGGAACAGAGGAAAACTCTTCGCCAGGGATTGCCGCATCAACATCTTCAACTTCGGGAATGTCGAGATACACGTCCTCTTTGGCTTCAGGAATGGCGTAAATATTGGCATTCGCTTCAGCCTCGGCCCCGATGGCAGGACTGGCTTCGGAGGACTCTTCAAAGTTGGGCATTTCTGGGAAAGACAGGAATTCGCTGATGGGATTGGCATTGGTTTTTTTCACCAAATCAGTGACGATCGAACGCAAATGATCCGCATCAAAAGGCTTTTCAAGACGGCGATCGGCACGACACTCACGCGCTTTGATTTCGTCGATCTCCATAAAACCGCTCCACATCAAAACGACGGGAACATGTTGAGTCGCCGAATCATTCTTAATGTCCAAACACACTTCGTAACCCGAACGTTTTGTCAGCAGCACATCTGCAAAGATAATGTCGGGTTTAAAAGATTTGGTTACAGACAGAACATCCAAACCTACGGGCACCGCTTTCACCTCTACAGCGAAATCGGCCAATGCAAGAAGCATTACTTTTTTGATTGTGGAACTCTCATCTGCTAGTAAGACGCGTAAAGCCATAATGAAAGTAAAATAGGAATTTCAATTCGAGTCAAGGTAACATTTAAACGTGAATAGAATCGATCGTTATACATCATGGTTATTTTGGGGCTACTTCATCGGTGGCCTTTTGGTTTTCTTAACGCTGTTTACGGCTGTGGATGCGATGTCGACGATGGTGAACTATAAGAATGTCGCTCCGTCGGCTCTCTTAAATTACTATATCTATTCATTTCCAGAAATCATCGCGAAGCTTCTTCCTGTCGCCTGTTTATTGGGCACAATTCTGACGTTGACCAGTTTGAACAAAGCTAATGAACTCGTCGCGTTATTTGCCAGTGGGATGAGTTTAATTCGTATCGCTGCACCGATTTTGTTGTGGGTGGCACTGATTTCAGCTTTGGGATACTTCGCTGCGGATCGGATCGTGCCCAAAGCGACAAAAGCGAAAAATTATATTCTGTATTACGATCTAAAAAAAGAGCCGCACCGCTTTTCCACAATCAAGACGGACAGAATTTGGTATCGCTCTAAAAATTCTATTTTCAATATTCAAACTTTGAATGCCAAGGGCGACCGTGCCCAAGGCTTGACCATGTATTTCTTTGATGAGGCCTGGGATTTAGTGCAAATGATGACCGCACGCGAAGTCGCGATTCAAGGGGCACAGTGGTCTTTGCAAAATGGCACGGTCACGATTTTCACGAAGGATTCAAGCTTTCCCTTAAGTAGTCAGTTTAAAAGTAAAAGTATTGTTATGGCCGAAGACTCTAAAGACTTGCAAAGTGCCGGGCAGACTGCGGACATGATGTCGCAGAAAGAGCTAAAACATTTTATTCAAAAGAATAAGGATGCGGGCCTGGATACGGTGGCATATGAGGTCGATTATCACTCGAAGTTGAGCTTTGCCTTTGCCGGCCTGGTCATGTGTCTTTTAGGCATCCCTTTTAGTGTTGGTAAGGCCCGTTCTGGTGGGACCATGCTCAATGTCGGGATTTGCTTAGCCCTGGTCTTTGCCTATTACGTCTTTTACTCCTCTGGAATCACCTTGGGGCAGCACGGCACCTTGCCGCCGGTCATGGCGGGTTGGATCCCGAATATTGTCATGACGGGCTTAGCCTTGGTTCTTCTCAAAAGACTGAAACGCTGATACAATGGGGCCTCTCGGAGGTCCCTATGATCATGAAAATCCTCACATTCCCTGACCCGAAATTGCGCGAGGTTTCTAAGCCCGTGGAAAAATTCGGCGCTGAAATGAAAAAGCTGTCTGAGGACATGATAGAAACTATGTACGACGCCAACGGCATTGGTCTTGCGGCGCCGCAAGTCGGTGTGTTGCAACGAATGGTTGTGATCGACACGCGCCCTAAAGATGAAAAAGGCCGTCGTTACAAATACGAAGAAATGACAGAGCTTGAAAAAGCCGTGCCGCAACCGTTGATTTTGATCAATCCAGAAATCGTCAAAGGCGAAGGCAAGACCACTTTCGATGAGGGTTGTCTGTCGATCCCGGGTTATTACGAAACGGTCGAGCGTTTTAATTATATCGAAATGAAAGCGTTTGATGTGAACGGCAAAGAGCACATCGTCAAAACCGATGGTTTGTTGGCCATTTGCATGCAACACGAATTGGATCATTTAGAGGGCACCTTGTTTGTCGATCATTTAAGCTTTGTGAAAAGCAACAAGATCAAGACGCAAATTAAAAAACACGGTTACCCGGTAAAAGAAAAAGCAGGTTCAGATGAAGAAGAGTCTGTGCCAGCATCCGCGTCTAAGCGCAAAGCAAAGTTGGAAGTGTGAGTAAGATCCGCGTCTGCTTTCTGGGCACGCCAGAGTTCGCTGTCACATCGCTAAAAGCACTGTTGGCAGATGAGCATTTTGAAGTGGTGGGGGTTGTGACCCAGCCCGATCGTCCTGCGGGACGCAAGCTGCAATTAACGCCAAGTCCGGTGAAAGTTTTAGCTTTAAGCCACGGTCTTAAAGTTTTAGCGCCGGAATCTTTAAAAGCAGATCAAGCTGTTTTAGATGAAATCAAAAGTTGGGGCGTGGAGGTTGGCGTGGTTGTCGCTTACGGGCAAATTCTGACACAAAGTTTTTTAGACTCCTTTCCTTTTGGTTGTGTGAACGTGCACGGTTCCATATTGCCGCGTTGGCGTGGAGCTGCGCCGATTCAAAGAGCGATTGAAGCCGGGGATGTGGAAAGTGGCGTAGCTTTACAAAAAGTTGTGAAGAAATTAGACGCCGGTGACATCTTAGGTGTTCGACGCGTAAAAATCGGCCCCGAAATGGATGCTTTGCAATTGCACGACGAGTTGGCAGATTTAGGCGCACAGTTGTTGCGGGTTGAACTGATGGACTATGTGCGTGGCAACCTGGCCGCGGTTCCGCAGGATGAATCTCAAGTTACCATCGCTAAAAAAATTGAAAAGCATGAGTCTTTAATTGATTGGACGACCTCAGCTAAAGCCATTGACGGAAAAATTCGTGGTTTTGTTTATGGCCCTGGCGTTTACACCTTACTGCAAGGTAAAAAACTAAAACTGCACAAAGCCACCCCTGTCATTTCCGGAGCCGATGGTGTTAACACCAATGCAGCACCGGGCACAATCACAGCTATTTTTCCAGATCATATTTCAGTGGCCTGCGGTGAAGGGGTATTGAAACTTTACGAAGTGCAGCCCGAATCGCGCAAGCGTATTCAAGTCGCAGATTTTTTAAAGGGCCATGAACTTAAGGTCGGAGATAAGCTCGGTGTCTAAAAAAATGGTCGCTCCCTCAATTCTGTCGGCAGACTTTGCCAATCTTGAAAATGAAATCAAAGCCATTGCTGCGGCCGGAGCGGATTGGGTGCACGTCGATGTGATGGATGGGCGATTTGTTCCTAACATCACCATCGGTATCCCGGTGGTAAAATCACTGAAGAAAATTTCGCCGCTGCCTTTGGACGTGCATTTAATGATCGAAGAACCGGAACGTTATGTTGAGGAATTTATTAAAGCGGGCAGTGATTATTTGACTATTCATGTCGAGTCGACAAAAGATCCTGCGCAAGTTTTAAAACGCATCCGTACTTTAGGCGCCAAGGCGGGAATTACTTTGCGTCCGGGCACGGCCCTGGAAGAAATTCTGCCACTGTTGCCGTTATGTGATTTGGTTTTAGTGATGACGGTAGAGCCCGGTTTTGGCGGGCAGTCCTTTATGCACGATCAAGTCGCGAAGATCACGCGTCTGCGCGACGAGATCGCTCGTTTAAGATTAAGCTGCTTGATTGAGGTCGATGGTGGCATCAATGCGGACACCGCTAAAATTTGCCATCAAGCTGATGTGTACGTGGCTGGTAACTATGTATTTAGCCAGGACTATGCAACGGCGATTCAAACTCTGCAGGCAACGCAGCCTTCGTAAGCATGATGGACTCCATGGCTCTTCCATTTTCTAAATAAATAGCTCCGACATTCTGTGCGTGATGATTGATGGTGGCTTGTAACCGTTTACTGACCGCGGGGGTTAAAAGCTCCAAGGCCTTGGCAAAATTCACAAAGCTATAATCACGCAGTTCGTATTCCTGCAATTGAATGCTTTGCGCTTGTTGTTCCGTCAGTTCTTCGGCTGCGAACAGAAATTGGATGTATTCTCCCTTCACGTCGCGATTAGAAATGTAATCCACCGACAAAAGATGCGTGGGCTGAATGCTTAAGCTGAGCTCTTCTTTTACTTCTCGCAACAGCCCCTCAAGCGGGGACTCTTCACCTTCAACAGTTCCCCCAGGCAAAATCCATCCAGAGTTATAAGTCGGTTGAACAATCAAGAGCGTTCCTCTGTAAAACAGCAAGACCCCTGCGCCAATACGCTTTTTGGGAAGTGAGCTGTAGAACTCTTGGTCATCTTTAAAAGTTCGTAACATAAGTTCTCCTGATCGCGGATGTGCGTCCTGTTCCAGATGGTAAAATTCTTGTTTCTCGCATCCATTCGGCTATTGACGGTTCTGTGCTGTGCCTTCAAGATTTTATACGAGCGCATTTAGTTTTTGGATTACAAAAGGAGAACGTATGAAAAAGCTTTTGGGTATGTTCGCGGTGATGATGGCTTTTGCAAATGTGGCGAACGCTGGCATTTTGATCGAACCCTATCTGGGTATGGAGTCGGGCAAGTATACTTCAGGCACTGGTGACGGTAAAACAGAGTTTACGAATATGGGTGTGCGTGTGGCCTACACGTTGCCAGTTTTGGTATGGATTGGGGCTGATGCAACGATCGGTATGAGCGGTAAATATAAGCCTGACAGTGGTGGGGACGTTGATGCAAAACGCACCAGCATTGGCGCTGTAGTCGGTGTTGACTTACCGATCTTGTTGCGAGCTTGGGCGGGTGTCGGTTTGTCGAATGAAATTAAAGTCGATAGCGCTGACAACGTAAAATACAAAGGTGGTTATACCAAGTTTGGTATTGGCTTCACAGGCTTGCCATTTGTGTCTTTGAATTTAGAATTGATCAAAGATGACTTTAAAGATTTTACGAGTGATCTTGGCAGCGGCGACGCGGACTTAAAGAACGACTCTTATATGTTCTCGGTGTCTTTGCCACTCGAGTTCTAACAAAGCGAATTAATATTTGGCTTTTCAGATATTTAAGAATCAAAAAAGGGCCCCATTTATTGGGGCCTTTTTTTTCGCTCGAGGCAATGCCAATGTCTCAATTCCGGGCACTGGCACGGCTAACAGCGGTTATTTCAGGTTAGGGCGGAAGTACGACCATTTTAGTTTATGTCGAGGACGGTTCCTATTATACTGAAAAATCTAGGGTTGATGGGGCTTGGGTGCATTCCTAGGCCTAGCGGAGATCTTTTTAGAGGGGCTTAGATGAAGCAAAAGATTTTGAAGTTGTTTTCGCTAAGCGGCTCTGCAGTCCTTCTGGTGATGTTATTTACGAACTGCTCAGCACAGAAGTTCGAAGCCCTGACAGTGGTGGATAGCAACAGGGCTTCGGGCGTGGACAAAGACCCCGTTGCGAGCCAACCAGAAGACGTTGATCAAGAAAATCCAGCGCCTAGCTCTCCCAATGTGTCGGAGCCAACCAGCGGTGATCCAAAGGTTTTTTATCCGTCGAGTATCGCGTCGATTCCTTTGCCAGCAGTCAGCGACATTACATTTAATACTCAAAATAAGTATCGCGCCGCCCTCACGAAAGTAGGCACCGCGTACATTATTTCAGGATCTAGTCACAAGTACTATACAATGACGCTTACTCAAGAGTGCACTCCTTGGAGTGGAGCTCAACCAGGAACTTGCTTGCCGCCACAGTTTGAGCAAACATCGACCGGTCCTCAGAAGATTCGCCTTTTGATTCCTCCGGGAGTTAAAGCTAAAGCTTATTTGCAGGCGGTGGCTTTGCGAATGCCGGATGGCACGGCCCCATCATTTGCTGTTGGAGTTCACGAGCATCCAGAAGCCGTTTTCGCGGGAACTTCCCCCGCTGTTTTTGAGCAGTTTCAAAATGGCTTTAGTTCTCAGCAAGGTGCCTATAATTTTGATCTGCAATTGGTTAACTCCACTTCCAAGGTGAGCAATAAAAGCCATTTCGTCTATCTGACTCTGGTCAGTGAAGTGGGGATTGATTTTCCTGTTACACAATTTAATTTCACCATTGAGGTGGTCGACAAAGACGCCTATTCACAGTGGCTGACAAGTTGTGGAGACAATGATTTAAACTCCTGCGTTCTGTAATTAAGCCAGCTTTTATGCTGCTCAAAGGCAGATAAAGAGCTTCGCCTGCTCGTTTGAATTTATAATTTAGACATGAATTGGAGCATCTTGGAAAAGGCCCAGATGGCGCCCCGCGCAAGCATTCCTTAAATAGAGTCAATGCGCTAGGATGCGGGCTTTTAAAGCGAGGCTTATTCTATGCAAATTACTGGTGAAAATATCACTCTGGAAAATCTATATCAAATTGCGCACACTCCTGAGATGAAAGCCGAGCTTTCAGCCACCGCAAAAGCCCAGATGCAAAAGTCGCGGGATTATATCGAAGGCCGTATTTCCAGCGGCGAAGTGATGTATGGTGTGAACACGGGTTTCGGAGCTTTTTCTTCCGTAAGAATTTCTGATTCTGAAATCGAACAACTGCAAAGAAATTTAATCCGTTCCCACAGTATGGGGATCGGGGCTCCCTTCACGAAAACAGAAACCCGCGCGATGATGGTCTTGCGTGCCAATGCCTTGGCAAAAGGTCACAGCGGTATTCGTCCACTGGTTGTTGAAAAGATCTTAGAATTTCTAAATAATGACATCATTCCGGTTGTGCCGTCCCAAGGTTCAGTGGGAGCAAGTGGCGATTTAGCGCCGCTATCGCACCTGGCTTTGACGATCATTGGTGAAGGCGAGGCGTGGGGCGCTGATGGTCAGCCTGTGCACGTCACTAAACTGCTTAAAGAAAAAAATATCCAACCGTTAGAGCTAAAAGCCAAAGAAGGCCTTTCCATGATCAACGGTTGCCAAGTAATGACTTCGATTGGTTTGCTTTCAACTTGGGAAGCACGTCGCTTGTTGTGGACGGCAGATCTTGCCGGAGCAATGTCGCTTGAGGGCTTGCGTGGTTCACGTAAACCTTTTGATCCCCTTATTTCTGCAAGCCGTCCTCACCCTGGGGAAGCAAAGACCGCACGCAATTTAATCAAGCTTATGGGGGAGATGAGCGAAATTGGTCAGAGTCACGTCTCTGACGATCATCGTGTGCAAGATGCGTACTCGCTTCGCTGTATGCCTGCTGTGCATGGAGCGGCGAAAGATGCTCTTCGTTATGTAGCGAAAGTTTTAGAAACCGAAGCGAATTCATCCACAGACAATCCGTTGGTTTTTGCCGACGCGAATAAAGTTCTGTCTTGCGGGAACTTCCACGGGATGCCGGTGGCCCACGCGATGGATTTTGCGGGTATTGCGATTTCTTCACAAGCCAGCATCAGTGAATGCCGTATTTCAAAAATGATTTCTACACAGATGAGTGAATTGCCTCCCTTCTTAACACCCAACGGTGGTTTGAATTCTGGGCACATGATTGTGCAGGTGGCAGCAGCTTCTTTGGTCAGTGAAAATAAAGTTCTAGCGCATCCTGCGAGTGTCGATTCAATTCCAACCTCGGCAGAAAAAGAAGATCACGTTTCCATGGGAACCATCGCGGCAAGAAAATTCAGACAAATCCTGCACAACGCTGAAAACGTAGTGGCAATGGAGTTGTTGTCGGGTTGCCAAGCTTTGGACTTGATTGCACCCTTAAAACCGTCTGCTGGGGTAAAAGCCGCATACGATTGTATTCGTAAAGTAGTTCCATTTGCTAAAGAAGATCGTATTTTTTCAAAAGATGTTGAAGCAATTAAAGCTTTGATGAATTCGGGCGAATTGATGAAGGCGGTGCATGCGGCCGTTGGCGAGCTTGAGTGGTAGTCTAATTTTATAGGGGGGGACTTCTGATGAAATTTCTTTTGTTGTTCTTATTGCCGGTTTTTCTTGTTTCCTGTTCTGGAAAAGAAAAAAAGGAAATAAAAAGTCCGCTAGAAGTTTTAAATGGCGCTAACTATGGTCATACCGGTGACCCCGTATATGGTAACGAACAAGGTGTTACCAACATGGTGCAAGGAATTCCCGTTTCTGGCAGCAAAAACAGAACCACCCGCATTCACGGCAGGATTTCGACCGGCGAAGGTCTTAACGCGGCTCCCGTGAAGTTCACACAAGTGCGCGTGACAGACGCTCAAGGAAAAGAGTTGGCCCAAGCTACCAGCGACATCAATGGCAAATTCTCAATGGCCGGAGTGTTCTTTAATGGCCGTTATTTTGTCGAAGTCGTTTCAAAAAAGTATAAAGCAAAAACACAAGTCTTAGTCGATCGCTACGACATAGACCTAGAACTGACCGCAACCCCGTTATAGGTACCGGCTTCCTTCTGTCGGCAGAAGGCACAGGGTCCCTCAAGAAGAGTTGTGCGAAAAATAATTTTAACGTCGTCATTTTAAAAAAAAGGCGGCGGACCTCGGAGGAAAAATGTCTCGTGTCGTAAAAGCTCCCACTGGGAGCAAAATGGTGTGTAAAGGTTGGTTGCAAGAAGCAGCTTATCGCATGATTCAAAACAACTTAGATCCCATGGTGGCAGAGCGGCCAGAAGACTTAGTGGTGTATGGTGGTATCGGTAAAGCTGCGCGCAACTGGGAATCTTTCGATAAAATTTTGGAAGCTTTAAAAAATCTTGAAAATGACGAAACCCTGCTAGTTCAGTCGGGCAAACCGATCGGGATTTTAAAAACTCACGAAGACGCACCAAGAGTTTTAATTGCAAATTCGAATCTTGTGCCGAAGTGGGCGACTTGGGAACACTTTAATGAGTTAGATAAAAAAGGTTTGATGATGTACGGTCAGATGACCGCAGGGTCGTGGATCTATATCGGAACTCAAGGCATCATCCAAGGGACCTACGAGTCTTTTGTTGAAGCCGGTCGCCAACATTTTGGCGGAAGCCTTAAGGGGCGCGTGATTTTGACAGCGGGCTTAGGTGGTATGGGCGGAGCACAGCCTTTAGCGGGTGTATTTGCGGGGGCTTGTGTTCTGGCTGTTGAAGTCGATCCGACACGCATTCAAAAGCGTCTGGAAACAAAATACGTCGATGAAGTTGCGACTGACATCGACGATGCAATTGCCAGAGTCAAAAAATACACAGCCGCGGGCGAAGCAAAATCCATTGCGCTTCTGGGGAATATGGCCACGGTGATTCATCAAATGATTGAAAAGAATTTCACTCCAGATCTGTTAACAGATCAAACCTCAGCCCATGATCCCTTGGTCGGTTATATTCCAGAGGGATATACTGTGGAAACGGCGAAAGACTTCCGCGAGAGCAATCAAAAAGCGTATCTCGAGGCCGCTTATGCATCTATGGCCAAACACGTGCGCGGGATGCTTGCGATGAAAGATCGCGGCGCTGTGACGTTTGACTATGGAAATAACCTGCGTGCACGGGCGCTTGAGGCGGGGGTTGAAAATGCATTTGATTACCCAGGTTTCGTGCCGGCTTATATTCGTCCGCTGTTCTGTAAGGGCAGCGGTCCTTTCCGATGGGTGGCTTTGTCCGGAGATCCTGAAGATATCAAAGTGACTGATAATGCGCTTCGCGAATTGTTCCCTCATAAAAAAGATCTTTTGCGCTGGTTAGACATGGCCGAAGAGCGTATTGCATTCCAAGGTTTGCCAGCGCGCATTTGTTGGTTGGAGTACGGCGAACGGGCCAAAGCGGGTTTGTTGTTTAATAAACTTGTTGCCGAAGGAAAAGTAAAAGCCCCGATTGTTATCGGACGCGATCATTTAGATTGTGGTTCCGTGGCGTCGCCAAATCGTGAAACAGAAGCCATGAAGGACGGATCTGATGCCGTCAGCGATTGGGCGCTTTTAAATGCCCTGGTGAATACAGCCTGTGGTGCGACCTGGGTGAGCTTGCATCATGGTGGTGGCGTGGGCATGGGGTACAGCCAACACGCAGGGCAGGTGATCGTCGCCGATGGAACAGAAAAAGCGGCACGTCGCTTAGAGCGTGTTTTGACTGCGGATCCAGCGATGGGTGTCTTCAGGCATTTGGATGCGGGATATGAATTGGCAAAAGATATAGCGATTGAACGTGGTGTAAAAAGCCTTTGGCTTTAAGAACACTGTTATAAGACTTATTGCCGGTCGGGTCTTTCAGGCGTTAGATGGGGTAAAACTCGGTAACAAGAGGGAGACCTTTATGAATTCCAAGTTAGTTGTCAGTTTTTTCTTTTTACTTCTATTATCAATTTTAAATTTAGACGTGAAGGCTGCGCCGGAGACTTTGGAGTCTTCGGCTATTCTTCAGGATAAGGACGCATCGTAATTCGTCCTTTGCTGACGCGTAGAGCTTTTTGCAAAATTTTGGTTAAGGTAAAGCCGATGCATGAAAACACGCATCCTAACAAGAGCGTGGTCGATGTTGAAACCATCGCCAGTTTAAAAAAATCGCTCATCGAAGGTGCTTCTGCGTAAGTCAGTTTGATCGAATTGCGAATCAGCAAAGGTAAGATGTAACCCACCGTCATCAAAAGTGAGTTTTCAATAATATGCAGAGGTTTCTTGGCGGCAAGACTGTTTAAGAAGAACAGCAAACACAAAAAATTAACAGAGTCGCCAATCACACTCCAGCCGCTTGATTGATACACGAGTACCAGAGCGCCAGAAATAAATAAGGCGTAATAAATCCATAAACTGCGACTATTTAGGAATGAAGTATCTTTTGTCATGAGACAACCCTCAGATCTCATCTTAGCAGAGGGTTGCATATTTGAAATATCGTGACAGGAACTTAATGCCTTCCTAGACCAAAGCTAGTTGCACAGACATTCTTTAAAACGGCACGAAAGCACTTTGCCATGATTGGCGAACTGAAACTCGAAGACCTTCTGGTCGTGGCGCTCTAAATTGACTGAAGAACCATCCTTCAGAAGCAGTTGCAAACGAGCCTCATGGCGAGTCTGTGTTCCTTGGGCTAGTAATGACTTTAAGGTCTCGTCACCTTTTAATGGCAAACGCTCCGGATACCCTTCGGCATCCAATTTAAAAAAGCGAATCTCTTTTTTTGTCGTGCTGTTGGTGTTGTCCGAAATAACCACATGCACGCGACGTTTGGAGCCATCAGGCAAAGTCAGATGGAAGTTTTCTACGGAGACTTCCTCGGTTTTTACGCCGATACTTTTTTGCAGATATTCCATCAGAGCTTCTGGTGTTGCAATGGCTTGCGCTGCCACTTCGGGGGCGCAGGCTTTTAAGGACTCTAAAAAGTTATCCTTAATTTCACCGGTCGGTTCAGAAACGGCGCCTTGGATTTCACTAATAAAGGAATCGTCAGCGGGAGTTTCAGAGGCTTCGGGCGTTGCGGTGGCCTCTGTCTGGGGCGGAGTCATGGCAGCGTCTTGAGTCGCGCCCACTTTTTCTTGGAACAAAAGATGCCAAAAGTAATAATCTGAACCTACACCCAGACAAAATAAAATTACACCCCAGGTGATCCAAACTTTTAAACTAATTGGTTTCATAATTCCTTAATCTATTCTGCCGTTAAATCCGGACTCCAAGGGTCCCATGATTGGCAGCTTTTTGCACGCTGCGAAGGTCCACGGACGTCACCCCAGCGGTATTCCGCGCCGTCGTGAGGATTGTTAGAAATGTGGCCTGCGAACAAGCGACGCTTGAACTCAGCTAGATCCATTTTCTTACCTGGAAGATATTCAGCAACACAGACTGAGACTGCGTCTTCTGTAGACACGCCCATTTTCGCCGCCTCAACGGCTGCGGTGTGTGTAATGGCAGGGAAAATTTTGTTCAACTGACCAATGAGTTCCGGTGCCAATTGGTTGCCGCCGTTGATGGACAAGATTTCGCGGTACGCACGACGTAATGCCATGAAGTCATCAAACACGCGGCGGTCGCGGTTGGGGGTTGAGTAGGTATCGTAAGTTGCATAGTCCATGCAACGAGGGTTGCTTCTTAAGTAGGCCGCCCCTTCATTCACAGAGGTCACGCGGCCGGTAAAACCCTCGCAAGTTGTTTTCAGCAAACGAGTGACAAGCTGTTGATCGGTTTCTTGGCGCAGAGCCAGGCGATCTTGTGCGAAGCGAGTCCATTTACTTAAAGCCACGCGATACTGTTCATCGCTGTAACCGGGAACTTGCCATACTGGTTTGTTCAGGTACGCCTCAGGTCTCCAGTAACGGAAACCGGCATTGCCATTAGCCGATGCATCGCCTTGGAAAACCCACTCAGGGTTCGGCCAAGATTGGCGTTCTTGCAAACCGAAACCAGAACCAGCACCCACGACAGAGTTGTAAACCAAGTACGGCACGCCGATTGGTAAAATTTCTTTTACCGTCCAAGAGTGATGATTCTTTTTTGTCGTTAACATCAAAGAACCCGGCACCACAGTTTCACGTGTGATTGCGATCGGGTAAGTGTCATTTGGCAAAGAGCGAGTGCTGATAGTCTCATACAAGAACCACATGAAGCTGCGCACCCGAGTGAGTTCATCTTTGCCATCCCAACGACTCATTTTGTTGGAAATAGTTTTGCCTGAAGAGGTGGGATCTTGAATCACGAAAGGCAATTTGTTTTCATAAGAAAAAACCGCACGCATTGAATAAACAGTGTCGGCGCAATCCATACGCAAACCATAGTAAGGATTGCTTTGTCCGTTCGGTAAATTTTTGCGAGAGAAGAAATCTGTACGCCACTCGTTTTGCACCCATTCATGAAAGCGCGTTTCAAAAGCTGGGGACCATTGATTAACTTCCGTCCAAACCGCAGCCTGAGCGACACAACCGGCCAACAGCGTGAAAAGGAACAACAGACTTCGTGACATCGTACTCTCCTCAAATGGGATTTAAGCTTACCCAGGGTCTGCCTATATTGCTGGCTGGTAACGGGCAATGAAATATTTATATTGCGTCGCATGCAGTGTCGAATTTTCCAATGCATAGCGTTATATTCTGGGGCTTCCATGAAATTACCTAGTTTATGCCTCTTATTGGCCTGCATTTTTACGCTCCTGTCTTGTCAAACCAAGGAAGAGCCCGTCACTCGTGAGGCCCTGCTGTCGCGGGGTTTCGCTTTACTAGACAAGGGTGAGTACGATCAGGCGATCACTTATTTTGCCGAGATGGCAAAGACCGACAGCCATCGCCACGTGCGCCTGGCTTGGGCTTCGGCCTATGCCGCACGGGCGGGGGTTCAAATGGAGCAGATTTATTCTTTCGTGGTCATCGAAGAGATTCAAAAAAGAGAAGTCTTTATCAAAGGTCTACCGGCAGAGGTCCGTGCCCAGACGGCCGAGCTGATGAAATCTTTAGAAACCTATGTGCAGCATTGGAAGCAAATTCCGGATCTGAGTTCAGCAGGAGTGGCAGACTTGGTTTCGGCAGTGCAAGTGTTGGACGGAGTCACGGTGCCAGGGCCTAGTTTATATCGCGCGACTTTGCGTGTGGTGATCCTAAAAAATCACGTGGCCTTAGGTTTGAAAAATTGGAAAATCCTGACAGAGACTTCTTCGCGTCGCCTTTGTACGAAATCCCTTCGTCCCTTTTTCGCTTGGGGAGTACGAGTGTTAGATGTTTTAGCAGGTGTCAGCGAAGATTTGCAGTACGCGTTTCCAAAAAACAAACAGGACTACGAGAAGGTTTCACAACAACTCAAAGAAGTGAAGGTTCTGACGGCCCAAGCTGTATGGCCCGAGGAGAACCTGTGTTTGTAAGAGCTCTTCTGGCAGTATTTTTATTTTCAGCAGCAGGGAAGGCTGCCCCTGCCATGCCGGTCAGTTTAAAAGACGGCAGTTCCAGATTTTTATCCCGCTCTTTAGGGGCTGCTTGTTACACCATGGACAGTGTCCAGAGGGGCTTGCCCTGTAATCCCGCAGGCATTGCCAAGGGCCGTGCGCCTCGCTTTGATGGGGATTTTGTTATCGGCACTCAAGCCGCTTACTTGCGTGAGGCCGAGGACATCTTACGCGGTGAAGATCGCAAGCAAGCCGTGTTAGAGTTTTTTAAACAACGGGAGTCTGTCGAAGCAGAAGTGTCAGCTGAAATTTCTTTTCAAACCGCGAAGTGGGGAGTCGCCATAGAGCCCTATCGTTTGATCGCGGTCACGCGTTTCGAAAATCCAGCTTTGCCAATGGTGGATATGGTGATCGCCGAAGAACAGAGCGTAAAAGGACAAATTGCCAGTTATACGTCTGAAAACTTCTATGCGGGTCTGCAGGTCCGGTACACTCACGTTCGTTACATAGACCAATATTTTTCTTTAAGCGAAGCCGTGGCCGGGAATAACGACGAACTGTTTGCGGCGCAGACGCAGGATCTTTTGTATATTGAGCCAGGTTTTTTGTACGCGTGGGAAGACGTCGCATGGCAGCCACAGGTTTCCGCCGTCCTTGCCCATTGGGGCATCACCTCAAAAAAAACCGACGCTTAT
Organism: Bdellovibrio sp.; assembly: GCA_013360185.1. Taxonomy (GTDB): domain Bacteria; phylum Bdellovibrionota; class Bdellovibrionia; order Bdellovibrionales; family Bdellovibrionaceae; genus Bdellovibrio. The sequence continues at coordinate 1,322 of JABWCO010000033.1, read as the reverse complement.
GCCGTTCAACCTCAGGGTTTACTGGGAACCTCTGTGAAGCCACCGATGCCCTTGGGGCTCTTAGAAGTCGGTATTCAAGCCCATCTGCAAAGTGAGACGCGCAATCTGCGCGATGCTTTCAGAGCTGCCTTGTCTTACCAAATAGGAATTTTACAAACGGTGGTCAGTCTTTCTGAATACGACCGCTCTGCTGGTTTTTTGTTGTCCTATAAAAACTTTTCGACAGGTTTATCGTACTGGGATGAAAACCAGGCGCGTGGTGTGTTTATGCAGTTAGGAGTTTCCCTGTGAAAATTCTAAGTTGTATTTTTGCGCTGATTTTTTTGCCGCACATCAGTGTAAGTATTGAAGAGGTTCGCAAAGTCGGTCTCACATTCGGCACAATGAGTCTTACACTGTTCGGTGGCGGTTACGTGTTTGTTCCTGCAATGGAAAATGTAGTAGTGCATGAATTGCATTGGATGACGACACGTGAGTTTACAGAAGGTATCGCACTTGGACACGTAACTCCCGGACCGATCATGGTAAGTTCGGTATTCGTCGGATGGAAAGTTGCAGGACTTAAAGGCGCAATAGCAGCGATTGTGATGTTATTCGGACCGCCGGCTGTATTGATGTATGTGGCGCATCATTTTCTTGAACGCATCAAATCAAACGCTGTAGCTGAAGCCATGTTCAAAGGTGTACGTCCTGCTGTAATCGGCATGATCGCGGTTTCCGTGTGGGTGGTTTTCTCATCTGCTCCGGTAAGTGTAGTTTCATTGCTCATTTTCGCAGCGACATTCGGCTTAACAGTGTGGAAGAATCCTGAACCGGTGCTGCTCATTATAGGTTCTGCTCTTGCGGGTTGGATCTTTTGCTGATCCATGAATGTCGAGAGCGGCAAGTGGAACTCGTTGCGTATCTTTGAACGCTTCATGAAATCCATTCAATTCATAGGGACGCAACGTTCAGGTTCAAATCTCCTGCGCGTAATGCTGAATCAGCATCCACGCATTTCCGCTCCGCATCCACCGCACATTCTTCAGGTGATGATGCCTTTCCTGAAAATGTACGGCGATCTTTCCCGCGACGAAAATTTTCGCGCTCTGGTTGATGATGTGTGTACACTCGTGGAGCGCAATCCTGTGAATTGGGATGTTCACTTTGTTCGCGATGAAGTGACACGGCGTTGCACAAACCGATCATTGCCGCAGGTGATGAAAGCGGTATACGAAATCAAAGCGCAAGAGAAAAATGCAGATATCTGGTGCTGCAAGAGTATGGCTTCGGTTTTCTACATGAACGAAATTACGGCTGCTGATATCACCCCGTTATGGTTG
>JABWCO010000158.1 GCA_013360185.1 Bdellovibrio sp. | reverse complement strand
GCTATTATCACCCTTATGAATGCAAAGGCCTTAGAAGTATCGCAAGATAGAAAAATTCAATTAAATGACCAAGTTGTTAATGATCTCATTCAACTAGGCATTTTAAAAAAGGGCCGTTCAGAGGTTTCCGCGATTTGTACTGATGTAATACAATAAAGAAATGTAGTACAATAATGAAAAAATATTGGCTTATTATTGTTATTCTCGTCCTACTTGGGGGATTCATTAAAATGACGACGGCAGTTCTGGATAAAAATTCAAATAAAACTCTTAGAGTTGCCTTTCCTTCTTTTAATCGAGGTTTAGACTATGAGCCCACTGATATACGTTTGGCCTATGAGTATATATTTTTGGAAAATATTTACTCGCCGCTGGTAGAAATCAGTGCAAAGGATGGCGACCTTAAGGAAGGGGTTGCCAGCAAGATGACCTGGAAAGGCGATGAATTACATTTAGAAATACGCGACAATCTCAAAACAGCCTCGGGCAAGCCCATAACTGCAAAAGACGTCGTATTTTCTTTAAAGCGCTTATTAATTCTAGCTAGTAATACTCATGGCAATTTCGGTGACCTTGTATGCCCAGGAGTTCACCTAACTTCTATTACGCAAGACTGTCCCGGCATTGAGCTTAGGGGGAATACCGTCATATTAAAAGCAGAGAAAAGAAAGTCCTTTCTGCTTCCTATGTTAGGCGCGATTGATTTTGCGGTCATCCCCCAGGAAAGCGTTGATCCGAAGACATTAAAAATTATCAACTACGCTGAAACTAGCGGCCCTTATTATGTTTCAAATTTCTTACCGGACGGAACCATAGAGTTAAAAGCAAATCTTTATCACTATCAGTACACTTCCAAAATGCCACAAGACGTTACCTTGTTGCCATTTGATAGATCTATCCCTAACGGAGGACTTAAGTTTTACGCTGATGGAAAAGCTGATCACATAATGACTACTAACTCTTCCCAAGTGGAAGACATTATAGAATTTGCAAACAATAACCAGGACACGACAAACCTGCACGTCACAATGAATATCAGAAATATTCTTTTAGTTTTCACAGAAAAAGGCGTCAAAGAGCTTAGCCAAAAAGAACGTCAAAACATTGCTCTCGGTGTTAAAAAATCTTTTGAAGACATCTACTCGTCAAAGAAAGGCTTTGAGGTCTCTCATGAGTTCTTCTCTGCAATGGCCGATGGCGGATTAACAAAGGATCAACAAGAATCTTTAAATACAAAATACGGACAAAGTTTTAACACCGTAGATAAACCTATAAAAGTCGCTTTGCTAAAAAGCGGCGATATTTCCACATGGGAAAATGCTGTTAATTCAGTCGCTCCAAAAGCCTCTTGCTTCAAAGACGTCCGAGTCCCCGATCTTTCAGAATATAAGACGAGAGATGAAATGCCTCATGCCTTTATTGCGGGAACAGACTCTTCTTACTTCGAAGATATTAATTTGATTTCATACTCTCTCAATGCTGGGTACTTTGGTCTTTCTAAACCCGAAAGAAAAGAATGGCTTGCTCACTACATGAGCTTAGATAGCAAAAGCGAACGTCTTCTTCTATTACGGCAGTTGCACTACAACGTACTTAATGACTTCGTTTTGGTTCCGCTGGTCATTTCTCCATTTGTCGCTCTATCTTCCAAAGAATGGAAAATGGAACTTTCACAACTTTATGCGAATAATCAAATATGGCTTTTGAGACACCAATAACATCTTGGATATTAGAGCATAAAGACTACCTCAGGCCAGAGATGGTTGAGTATTCGTGGGCAAAAGATTTCGGCCTAGATATTTTTGACGTTCAAACAAAAATTTACTGGAGTAATCGAACATTTGTTGGTCGTGGCGCCGCTAATTCACTTCGCCTTGCCATTGAAAAGTCTTGTGCAGAAACTCTTGAGCGCCTTGCGTGCTTTCACAATGGTATTTCCTCTATTGGCGTCGCCGCCCACTCAAATAGGCAAGCTGCCGAAGCTCATGCAATGTCAGAGGCCCTAGAAAGGGAATTACTTTGCACCTATATGAATAACAAAATAAGTCCTATTGAAATGAATATCCCAGAGGAACACTCTCCAAAGTATAATTTACCAGTAGGAACCACTTCGAGACGCTTTCATTTGTCAAACCAGAATGACAACTCTTGCCTAAGTATTTTTAAACTAGAAGATCAATACTTTTTGGGCCTATCCATTGCTGAAGAAAAATTTGAGGCAATTCATAAAGCTGATCTAGAGTCGTTAAGAAACTTAGCAGCGTTCCATTCGAATAAAAATGACTTTAAATCTCAGATTACCAAAAACTCCGATCTTTGGTGCTGCGACAATCAGATTATAAAAACAATTATGGAGGGGCACGCTGAAGAGAGCGTCTTTCCTGATAGCGATAACTGGAGAACTACCTATTTGGCGTTTCCAAATGATGCTATTTTTTATTCAGCTCCCGTACACATTGCTTTCGTAAAAAAAGAGGATAAATCCAAATGATTTCCCCTCAAGTGACATTCCAAAAAATCCGTCGTGCTCAGATATATATTTCTATATTCTCTTTAGTTTTATTCTCGGTATCATCTGTTATCATCAATTATTTTTGGATTAAGGACTATGCCACTCAAAATGCGACATTTATTCATCGCCATGCAAACGCGAATGACAAAAGAGAAGTAGGGCTCGCGGCCCAGGAAGCTCATTTAAGTTATTTTACCTCAATCACATATAATACAACCCGCCCTGGTGGTTCTTTTACATTTCCACCAAGTGCTGCTTTTATTTCTAGCAATTCATTTACTTCAAAAATTACAAACGGAACCATTCAAGTTTTAATATCGAAAAACGGTGACGAAGAAAATATTCTCTTCACTTATAACCGCTTTCGCCTTCTTCCTTATGCATTTGCTCTATGGATTCTATTAACCATGATTTCTATACCCCAGATCAGAATATTAAAAAAGAAGCTCTCGGCATTCTATGCTCAGCAGCTTTTAATCGAAACTGATCTTGCCAGAGTCCAGATTGCCAACAAAGTTCGCCACAATATTAGAACCCCTCTATCTGTGCTAATAAGCTTGTCGAGTAGAACTCAATTTCGGAATCAAGAAGAGGCAACGCTATTTCAAGGCGTAATTTCTCAAGTACAGACTTTAATTTCTGAACTAGATACTCGAACTCCGAAAAATAATATAAATCTACAAGAGGGATCTCTTGATCCCTACGTTCATCAAGCGATCAAATCTATTCGAGAGACGCTGCCCTCAAATATAGAGCTAGTGGAATCTCTGAATGATTGCTCTGCTGCAAATACTTCGTTTATTCCGCATGAATTGAGATCAATTCTCGAAAATATTTTAAATAATGCCATGGAAGCTCAACCGACAACAATTCGTGTCTCCCTTAAAGAAACACCTCATTCTATCTCTCTGACTATTCAGGATAATGGTATTGGAATTCCTCAAGAAGTTTTACTCAAAATTTCTAATGGGGGATTTACTTACGGGAAATCCAATGGATCAGGCTTAGGATTAAAACACGCCCGAGAGCATCTACAGAGCTGGAATGGTCAATTTAAGATAGAATCTAAAGAAGGCGCAGGCACCCTTGTCACTCTGAGCCTGCCCATCACCGCCAGAGAAAAATGGTTTGTACCCGAGATTAAGCTTAACAATACCGATACCGTAGTCGTTATTGATGACCAAATAGCGGTTCACAGACTTTGGAAAATTAAACTTTCGGAAGCAGGCTTTGAAGGACAATTTAAGGCTTTTTACTCCATAAGTGAGGCAGAGAAGTTTCTGAACGAAACTCCACTGCCAGCAGGTGTACATATATTTTCGGACTATGACCTAGGTGAGGACTCTCCACCTGGAAGCGCAATTTTTGAAAAATATAACAATTTTAAAACAGGTGCGCTAGTAACCGGACACTCAGATCTAGAAGAGATCAAAATGTTCTGTCTTCGAGAAAAAATTGGGCTAATCCCTAAAATGCAACTAGCAACCATTCCAATTTTGCTATGTGGGTTATAAAACCTCTCAACACGAGTATTCCGAATTACATATAGGTTCATTTTTATCCCCAGAACTTCCTTTCAAACTTTTCTGCTGCCAATAAAACTTCGATCTCAAGAATCAATTCAAATAGCCCCTCAGCAGAAACATCTAGCAATGCAGCAAGCTTTTTAATACTACTTACTGGAGGCAGAGATACACCTCGCTCCCAATTAGATACAAATTGTGGCGTTCCATAACCCATTCGTTTTGCAATCTCGGCCTGTGACAGACCAACTCGTTCTCGTTTTGATCTAATAAATTTGCCAACCTTTATTTTTACACTATCTTTCGAAGTCATACTCTTTGGATCTCCAAATACTTCTCAATTTTTTGAGCTAATTCTTCTGTACTATTTTTGCTAATTACCGCCTTAAGTATCTCTCCATCTACTTGTGGAGCACTCCCTGGAGATGAAGTAAATAAAATGAACGGTATCGAAATCTTATTTGAACGCATTTGCTCTAGCAAAAAAACTCCATTGCCATCTGCCATTTGCAGATCACATATCACTAAATCAAAGTGATGACTTTGAAGGACTCTTAGAGCTTCGCTTCCAGAATGCGCTGTCTGGAGTGCCAATCGAGAAAAATCAAATGTCTTTTTTAAAAAATTATTTAATAGATGATGAATATCTTTATTATCATCTACAATTAATATCGTCTTCATACCCAACCTTGGAATCTTTCAAAAATATTCGATAATCATCACCGAATATTTTAGATCTTATTTTTTTGATCTAACTTTTTTTCAGAAGCAACGAGAGTCTCCTTGGTTGAGTCATCAAGACCCGCAAAAGCAACCATAGCCGCCCGAGTTTTCAAGTCGTCCGCTCCGAGTGTGTAGTGCTTTGTATATTGATGCCTGATGATCTCTTTACTCTTTGAATCTTTGGGATCTGGTAGCTTCACAATAATTTTTAAATTTTCATAATCCAAAAAAGTCTCTTCGTGAGAAACCTCTTCATTGATCTCCGAACCAAATACAACTTTGAAACCTTCAAAAAAGTATCCATTCTTCCCGTTGCGTCCCCGATTACTCAAGATCCGCACAACTCCACGCAAGCCGTATTGAAGCTCATCTTCAGAGTGCAAAACTCCCCTCAGGGCTTCGCCTAGATCTGGGATTTCAACTGCTCCAGCCAGACTGCTCTTTCGGTTCTTTGCCATGATCACCCCACTTTTTCGCGTTTCAAGATAAGATGTACGATCCGTACCTATATACTATAAGTATTATAGTACGCTCCGTATGTAAAGAAGAGAAAAGCTGGTTTAATCCAAAGAGTTAGACTCAGCAGAAATTCGATGGTAGTTTTTACTCAAGAGTGGGGACATTTTTTGAAAGAGCAGTATTCAAAACAAATTAAAATTGGGCTGATTGAGACGTTGAAGGAAATATATCCCGACGGCAAATCTCTGCGCGATGCTGCTTTAGAGCTGGGGATCTCTTCTGAGTCTGCAAGACAAGCACGAGATTATGGAAAGGGTAGCGCGCAAACCATGATTGGCTTGCTCATGCACGGCTATAAAATCCCTCCAAACTCTCTTTCAAAGAATCTTACTAAGGTATTCAAAACGGTAGAAAAGTCGTCACACCTTGCGACTCTAGAAAAGCTTCTTGAGGACGTAATTAGTAAGTATGGGGCAAATGCCATAACTGCGTGGTTAAGACTTTTGACCGCACGATATGAGATTGAAAGAGAACTAGGTATTCACAAAAAACCGGGACGAAAATCCAGAACCAAATCCCAAGGACAATAAGCACCCTCAGCTACACTCTTGGCTCTCTTGCCATAAAGCTATTTTATGTGACTCCTCAAGAATATCTCTTAAGATTATTTGAGCCTCAGCCTGAATCTTGTGATTTAAAGCAGTGACTCCCTTAGAAAAGTTCCTTGCCCCCATTGAGCGCCATCCGGTCTCGCAAGCTAAGTATCTTTCAGGGCTCATAAGAAAAACTTCAGCCATTTTTTCAACTGAAAACCCCATTTCAAAGCGCCATTGCGCTAACGCCGTCCCCACCTTTTTGTTCAAACAGAAGCTTACAAAAGCTAAGCCGGAGCGATGGAAAGCATTACCATTATTAACAATAAGCGTCATTTTCACTACCTACTCCTCGTTGTTTCACCTCCAGAAAATTATAAACTACATCAAGTATATTACAAGCCCCCGAACCCAAAATATTTCCGATTTTGGGAAATTTATATTCATCCCCTTAATCTTGAGACAGCTAGGGGAACACAATTAAAAAGTCACAGCACTCAAAGCTATACAAACACTTACTGCAAGAACTTAAGACATGCAGAAAGAACGCAGACCTAACCCAGGTACAGGCTGCCGAGGCTTTGGGAAAGCATGCTCCATTTATTTCAAAAATTGAAAGTGGCGAACGCCGTTTAGACGTGATCGAGCTTGCTGAGCTATGCAAGATCTATGATGTAAAGGCCCTGAGTCTGCTCAAAAAAATTGGTATTGAGTAACTTGAAGACATAGCGCCTTGTCCCCCAAGCTTCAGAACCACACCGAAATTGTTCCGTTTCACTTAGTTTGACCGGGTTCGTTTCAGATACTTTGACCACCTGATTTTTGAGGGTTTATTGGTCTTTCTACTCGCTGTCAATATCGTT
>JABWCO010000157.1 GCA_013360185.1 Bdellovibrio sp. | reverse complement strand
CCTCTTTAAAGCAAGATGAGCTTTGAGGAAAAATCATCTGCCATTTTTCATCAGGGTAAACTGCGGTAGAGCGATAAACCTCGTTGGCAATGCTTCTAATTCTCTCCGCAGCCAGCAAAGCTCCTCCCACTGAACTATTTGACTCTACATAGCCCGTTCGTGGGAGCAATGTTCCCCATCCACCACAAATTTCACTGGTAACAGGAGGAAACAGAGTCGCCTTCGGCAACTCATAGCTGCAAGTGCCACCTCCTGCGGGTGTACCCTTAATGACTTGCCCTGTAGTCGCGGCCAAAGCCGCTCCCTTTACTAGACAGGCTTTAGGGCTAAGAGCCCATAGTTTAAACTGAGGATCGTTAACATCACCGGCCCCCGTCTTCCACTGAGTGCTAATATGTTCACTCATTGCCTGAAAACACAGACGGTCAACAGCATTTGTCGGGCAAACCATACCGGAATAGGCCATGTTCACGAAAGGGACAGGAATGACTCTCGCATGATAGAAACGGTTATCCATTTCTACCGAGCCAGAGGAAAACCAATCTTCTTTCAAAAACTTCAACTGAAGGTTTGCAAAAGGCAGGTCGCTGAAAAATGACTGCCCTGGCCGACTTGTTACCTCTATATAGGAAGTCGGAATATAATAAGTGTGATGGGTACAGGGGCGAGGAGGAAAACCACAAGAACAAGTTATTTTTGTGTGCTCCATGCAACTTTCAAAAGCTTGTGATTTTACAGCGGAACATACTGACGGAAAAGAATGGCTTTTTACTGTAAATAACAATAAACAAGCCATCGCCGCCGCCCGTGCCATTTCAATAACCTTTTTATGTGGAACTCGCATCGTCGGAAGAAAAGCAGGCTTTAAACAAATTTTGTCATGAAATTCCGTATCAACTCCGTTAAATACCACACCAATTGCTTCGAATGTTTTTAGCTGACTCATTGTTTCTCCTGAGATACGTGAACGCTTTTGAGTATTAAGACTCAAAGACTGGCTGACTGTAGGATCAGACGTATAGAGTCCCGTCCCTAAAATTTGCTTGATCGGTTTTTGTCCAGACTCGGTATAACTATCACTTTCAATAACCTCTTCGACTTCACCAGCGATCTCTTTGTAATGATTTATCGTTCTGGCATCAGATGTCGCACCAATGATTCTTGTCCTAAAGTTAGCAACAAGTACGTCTGTTCCAACTTCACTTCCTGTTGCCTGAAGAAGAGAACTATGGCTTTGTGTCGCAACAATCGTCACACCCATGGCCTCACGGCGCTTTGCCGCATAGTCATCGTCTCCCTCAATTTGTCCACCACCAAGACTTACAAAGGTCTGATACTCATCATAAATACCGACAGACAAACGCTTATTTTCAAGACGTTTCGGTTTTTTGATCCTATCCATCACAGATCCTTGGTACATCAACTTCATTAAAACAGAGAGCGGCCCAGATAACCCCGGCACATCAATTCCGAAGACAAAGATCTTTCCTTCATCGACAATCTCATCAAAGCCCCAAAAATTTATTTCTTCTTTAGCTGGACAGAATACCCGCTCAATTCTTGCCTCACGAATTTGGGCCAAGAACGATGTTGCCGTCTGCCCAATACTATCCTTGATTTTGGTATCAAGGTTTGCGTACTCAAACTCAAAATAGTCCCGAGCAATCTCTAAATTACGTTTTTCTTCCCAATCGTACTTATCACTTTCAAGAAAAACCTCCATCTCTGTTCCAAAATCCCGATCAGAAGCCTCGATCATTTCCTGATAGAAGTCTTTTAATGTGAAATAGTCGTTATATTTAGCTGCACAATACGCAATAAGGTTTTTAATTAAGATATTTCCTTTAGATCCCCAAAACTTTTGATCCCCCTCCTCAGCTCCCATAAAATTGATTGTTGCCGCTCGAATAAATCCAGCAACATACATGAGACCGCTGTCCTTCAACATTTGAGGACGATAGATAGGATTCGTTTTAAAGTTGCCATCCAAGGTAAAATGAACGACTCGATCAAGAAGTCCCAAGTCTTTTGCAATCTTCAATATGGCGCGTGCAAAGGTATCTTTGGGGTCAATAATGATTATTGATGGAAACGGATCAAAATTTAGCATGAACTGCTTAGTCCAAGGCACAAGACAAGCAATAGACTTACCTCCTCCCGTACTTGCGACAAGCATAATTCCCGTAACTAACCCCGACTTCCCAATAACAACCCATTTCTCTTTGCCATCAGTAAGCGATGCGCCTAAAATCAATGCGTTCTTAAGAGAAGGAATCGGAGCAATATTTCCAACAAAGTATCCCTCAACAAGAACGAACACGCGATAAATTCCAATACAGGCAGTAAGTCCTATTAAAAATAAATTACTATAGAGATAGAAGGACAGGGTGCTCTTTTGGTATTCCGGTATCACTGCCGGAAGCGGTTTGATAGACTCATAAATCGAAAAATACATACCCAAAAAAGCAAGAACTGACCCAACAAGAATTCCGATGAAAATAAATATTATAGCCCTCTTGCTAAGAATCAGCTTATTCCCTTTTTTATACTGAGAAATTTTACGTCCGAATTCTCCTAAGCCAAAATAGGAAGCCACAGCCCAAGTCAGCAGAACCGAGATCAGCAAATTGAATCCTACTTTATAAGTAAATACCTCACCATTTTTTGAGAAATAAAGACTGAGATCATGAGTGCGCTGATCTAAACTTCCATTAAGAGAGAAAAACCAACCCGTCAGCAAAATGGCGGGAATAATCAAAAATGCTAAGACTGAATTAAGATCATCATGCTTTTTCATCAGTTCCCTCCCTTCCCTTACACAGATTGATTCTTAATTTTACTGTGGCTACTTTACTGATTCTTTAAGACCACGAAATGCCGTCAAAAGCCTAAGGGCCTGCCTCATCAGCGTGAGATTTTTACTTTTCTCTACTTCTGAAACCAAACTCATTACTTTCAATAGTTGTTTTTCAATTTCTTTCGTCATGTTTCACCCTCTCTTCTTTTTAAGGGACCTGTGGGACTTAGATATCTGCGTTTTCTTGGACACTCCTCAATTCCCTGAAATCGCCCATCATGAAATATAAAGCGGAAAGTCCCGTACATAAGTTTCTGCCCAAAATCTTTCACGTACTGCCTTTGAAGCCTTCGTGCCGCTTCCTCAATAATCTGTTCATCATCTATATTTTGAAGAAGAGCCTGAAGGTCACTCATAAGGATACCTTTCTCTCAGAAAGCATCTTTTCTAAGACTTCTATTTCCTCAATGAGGACCTTGTTAGTAACGATTTCCTTTAAGGATAAAGCCGCATACCATTTGCGAAACTCTTCTTTGAGCCTTTTTACAGCAAGAGTAATGGCCGTATCCCTTGCCTCTTCTAGATAAGACTTAGCCATATACCCCACCTACATGATATTGATATGACGACGAAGTTTTGATTCAGCTAATCGGGCAGCTTCTATCTGCTCTTGCACTGAGCAAGGTCTCATAAAGAAGTTAAACACTACGTCCCCAGCTAATTTAAAAAAATTGAGCACCTTTTTTGCTGCTTCTCTTAAAGATTCAACTTTAATAGAAACCACACCGCTATTACTCTGACTCGCATTCAAATTTAAAAGCCATACTGGATACATCACACACCTCTTCCTTACTTCATTTGATATAGTTTTTGTTGACGTTGGTTTGTTACACTATTGAGATTAAAAAAGTTCTTTCTCTTTTCTATAGGCTCAACTCTCTCAAGCGTCCCTCTCACAAAACAGATCCCGTAGTTGCAGTTCGCACAATACTCATGGCTTCTAAAAACTTCTAAATGATGCTCACCACATCGAGGGCACTGTTTCACGCTGGACATCCTTCCTCCAAAATTTGAGATTAGACTTCGCGGTTCCAACAATCCGCACCGTCTATATAATTCCTATTATCAAAAGGCGGACCAATGCCACAAATAGAGCGCATCACTCGTAACAACACGAAATAAAACAATTTTATTTAAAACGCGTAAAAAGATACTCCGAGGAGAATTGGCGAAACTTCGCCACGACAAATTATGGATTTCTGCAAATTCAAATACTTAACCCTGGCGAAAAACCACCACACTGGTGAACCCACGCCACAGCCTTTGAGGATTCATATTGGTCATTTAATTTTCGGTAATAGATCTTTGAAAATCACAAATAAAAACACACTAAGCATTCAGCACTTTGTAAGCAAATGGCGCAATCTCGCCAGGAGATTCTTTCAAATCATCTCACTTCAAATACTTAAGGGTGGCGAAAACCCGACACGGTGGCGTGTTTTCACCACCTCTAAAGAACAGACCTAGTTTTCCTATCTAAGCTCGCGATATTTCGGTAAATTCAACTTTTTCTCGAAGATAAATTTCTTTTTCATCTCAATTTTATTGATATTTAAAGTTGGGTTTTTAAGTGGCAAACCTATTGCTTAGTGGGTTTACAACAATGAATCGTAAGGAGGTTCAAAATGAAATTGGTTTTCTCACTATTGCTATTACTCACAGTTGTAAATGCTAATGCTACTAATATTCCCAAAGCTCCGGCGGAAGTCGTCCTTTTCTCTAGATATATTAATGATGACTACAATGCTGCCTCATATAGCTTCCGAAAAATGAGCCAAGACATCAAAGTTCATAGAAACAACGTCGATGTTTTATTTGAGGCGAGGGAAGATCTTGAAGATCGTTTCCATGTAAATATGGTGGTAGACGATGTTAGCTTCATCTTCGACTTAGGGAACCGTAGCTGTAAAGATGTTGAATCCGCTTATCCAGAATACAGACAAACGCGCCCTTTGGTATGGCTGGCTTATTCAGATGCCACTACTTCCATGAGGCAAGCGAGCCAAGATACTGTAAAGGTAAATAAAAACCATTGCTATCTGGTATATGGAAATGATGAAGACGGCCGTGTCGTTACGTTATTCCACGTAAGAGCTCATGAAAAATCTAAAAAGGTCATCATTGATGAAATCGAAGTTTTAGACCTCTTCACTTTTGGCGAATGAGGATTGTATGAACTCTTACTATGCGCAACTCCTTGGTGAACTAAAGACCCTTGCTGTACTTTGCTTGGAATTCAATCTTCAAGACGAATACCTTGAGATAAAAATTCTAGAACGCGATATTCAAAAGATGTTTCACAGAGCCGTCTAATATTAAACGGCCCGTCTCAGAAATCTGATTCGGGCCGCTCCAAGCAAATCCAATAAAATACTTGATGAATGAAATAAAATTTCCTTATTTCATACACTTACCGGGTGGAGCATCTAAACAATAAACGGACAACTGGATACTTTTTACAGCATAAAGAACGCTACAGAAGACCGTAAACTACTGTTTTTTATATGTAAACTTTAGTTTAGAGACTGGCACTATTCTTGATGGAAATTAAGCACGGAAGGTGACTATGAAAGGTAATATACTTGTAATAGATGACGACATGTTAATCCGTGATTCGCTTAAGATTATTCTCGAAGAAGCCGGATTTTTTGTAAAAGCCGTGTCCACTGGTTCCGAAGGCGTCGCTCTTATCCGTCAAAAGTCACTCCCATTTTCATTAGCAATCGTTGACTATCATATGCCGGGTGAGAATGGAGCAGACATTCTTTCCCAAATTCAACGTCTTGACGAGAAGCTGCCACTGATGATTTTTTCTGGCGATGACTCAAATGCCGTATATGACGAGGTTCTCTCTTCTGGCGCACTAACCGTCCTTAAAAAAGGCGACGATGAAGATAGAATTGTACCTACTGCAAACCGATTGTTACGAGAACATCAACGTCGTACCGAAGTTTTTAAGCCCGTTAAGTCGTCTCCTAATAGCGTTTTAATCCAAAGCGTAGGTATGGTTGGTGAGTCGAATCAACTCGCCGAAGTAGCAAGCCTCATTACAAAATTCGCCCCTCTAGAGCAGTCCGTACTAATTAGAGGAGAAAACGGTACGGGTAAGGAAAAGGTCGCACTAGCGATCCATGAAAACTCAAAAAGAAGCCGAAAGACCTATCTCACTATTAACTGCGCAGCAATTCCAAAAGATTTGATCGAGTCAGAACTATTTGGCAGCGAAAAAGGGGCTTTTACTGGCGCTATCCACAGAGAAGGAAAGTTTCAGGCCGCTAAAGACGGTACAATTTTTCTCGATGAAATTGGAGATATGCCATTAACAGCTCAAGCCACACTTTTAAGGGTTCTTCAAGAAAAAGAGGTCACGCCTGTCGGTAGTAACAGATCCGAAAAGGTAAATGTCCGTGTTGTCGCGGCAACTAATTGCGATTTAGAGGCCAAGATTAAAGATGGTACTTTTCGTCAAGACTTATTCTATCGCTTAAAGGCGCTGCCAATAAGTCTGCCACCGCTCCGGGAGCGGATCGAAGACATACCGCCACTTGTTGATCACTTTTTATCCCTTATCAACAAGGAGAACGGAACCTCTAAAAGTATTTTAGACTCAACAGTTAAAAGTCTTCAAAAAATGCCATGGTACGGAAACGCACGGGAGCTGTTCGGTGCCGTTGCGCATATGTATGCCCTATCGCCCGACCAAGTGTTACGCGAAACATTTACAGACAATGACGAGTTCAAAAATACTGACGAACCGGTGCACGACACATTTGATTATGAGGTCTTCATTCACGTGCAAAATAAAAAGGAACGGGCACTTA